>CAMWMY010000001.1 GCA_947175465.1 uncultured Erysipelotrichaceae bacterium
ATCTTGTAATTCTTTATATCTTTGTAAAATCTCTTGCACACTTCGAGCTACTTCATAATGCTCTTCTCCAACTACAAGAGGATCTAAAATTCGAGAACTAGATTCTAATGGATCTACCGCTGGATAAATTCCTAACGCTGCAATGCTTCGATCTAAAACTGTTTTCGCATCTAAGTGTGTAAATGCTGTTGCTGGTGCAGGGTCAGTTAAGTCATCCGCAGGCACATAAATTGCTTGTACAGATGTAATGGATCCATTTTTCGTTGAAGTAATTCGCTCTTGTAATTGTCCCATCTCTGTAGCTAAAGTTGGTTGGTAACCTACTGCTGATGGCATTCTTCCAAGCAACGCACTAACTTCAGATCCTGCCTGTGTAAATCTAAAAATATTATCAATAAATAACAATACATCTTGTTTATCTTCATCACGGAAATGCTCTGCCATTGTTAATCCTGATAAGGCAACACGCATACGAGCTCCTGGTGATTCATTCATCTGTCCATATACAAGAACAGTCTTATCTAATACACCACTATCTTTCATTTCATGGTACATGTCATTTCCTTCACGCGTTCTCTCTCCAACACCTGTTACAACGGACATCCCACCATGTTCTTTCGCAATATTATGGATAAGCTCTTGTATTAAAACGGTTTTTCCTACTCCAGCACCACCGAATAATCCAATCTTACCACCTTTTGCATACGGACAAAGCAAATCAATAACTTTAATCCCTGTTTCTAGCATTTCAGCAGCTGTTTGTTGTTCATGAAAAGCTGGTGCTGCTCTGTGGATTGGTAATTTAGGGGCATTCGCTAATGATCCTAAACCATCAATTTCACGTCCTAAGACATTGAACATACGTCCTAGCACTTCTTTTCCAACAGGTACAGAAATAGGAGCTCCTGTATCGATAGCATCCATCCCTCTTACAAGTCCATCTGTAGAACCCATAGCAATACAACGTACACGATCATCACCGATATGTTGTGCTACTTCTACAATTAAAGGCTCTTCTTCAGACAAAGGTATTTCTATCGCTGTCAACAACTTAGGAAGATTGTTTTCTTCAAAGAGAACATCGACAACAGGACCGATAACCTGTACTATTTTCCCTGTATGCTTACTCATAAATACTCCTTTCTAAGCTATTCAAGCGCATTCACTCCACCTACAATTTCTGTTATTTCCTGGGTAATAGCTGCTTGTCTTGCTTGATTAAATTGTAATTCTAATGTTTGTTTCAACTCATCTGCATTATCTGTTGCATTTTCCATTGCCATTCTTCGGCTTGCTTGTTCACTTGTTTTTGTCTCTAAATAATAACTATATAAAAGAGAACGTACATACATTGGCACAATTTCATCCAATATTTGATCCCCAGCAGGCTCAAATAATGTCTCCACATGTTCTTTTTCTTGTTTCTCTTCTTTTTTAATTGGAAGTAAAACATCCATAACAGGTGTAAAAGTAACCGAATTTTCAAATTTTGTATATAGAATGCGAATTTCTGAAATTTCTTTCTCGCGATACAAAGTTAGAGCATCTTGTGCAATTTTAGAAAGTTCATGATAACAATCATCACCTAAATTGATATATGTAGAAGCAATGTGCAAATCCTTATTGGCTGCCCATGCACTTCCACGACTTCCAATCATCACTACAAGATCTTCTGGTTGGATAACTTGTTGAATCAAACGATACATATTCGTATTATAACCACCACATAATCCCATATCACTTGTAAAAACAATCGTATATGCTTTTTTATTCTCACATGGAGTTACATAAGGGTGATCACTTTGATCTATAGAAGATAAAATATGCGTCATTGTTTCTTTTAAATATTGTGCATATTCTTTATTTTCTTCCATAAATTGCTTTTGCTTTTTCAATTTTGAAGTAGCTACTAACTGCATAGCTTTCGTAATTTTCATCGTGGAATCCACAGATCGAATACGTGCTTTAATCGCTAATTTTCCTACTGCCATAGCTTTATCCTTCTATACTTTGTGTAAACTTCTCACCAAATGTTGTCAATGCTTCTTTTAAGCGTTTTTCTAAGCTTTCATCAAGCATTTGTTTTTCACGTATTTCTTCTAAAATATCTTTATGATGATTACGCATATAAGAAAGCATCTTTGCCTCATAGTTTTGCACTTCTTCTACTTGAATTGGTTTTAAAAATTTATTTTTTGCGGCAAATAATGAAACGACTTGCTCCTCAACATTCATAGGACTATATTGATGTTGAATAAGCAATTGTGTTAAACGCTCTCCATGATCCAAAATTCCTTTTGTTGTAGCATCTAAATCACTTCCAAATTTCGCAAAAGCTTGCATTTCACTAAATTGTGCTAATTCTAATTTTAAAGAACCTGATACTTGTTTCATAGCTTTCATTTGGGCAGCACTACCAACCCTTGAAACAGAAAGTCCACTATCAACTGCTGGACGAACTCCTGAGTTAAACAATTCTGTTTGTAAGAAGATTTGTCCATCTGTAATCGAAATAACATTCGTTGGAATATAAGCGGAAATATCTCCTGCTTGTGTTTCAATGATAGGTAACGCTGTTAATGAACCACCACCAAGTTCATCATTCAATTTAGCAGCTCTTTCTAACAATCTAGAGTGTAAATAGAAGACATCTCCAGGATATGCTTCACGTCCTGGTGGACGTTTCAGCAATAACGACATTGTACGATAAGCAACCGCATGTTTACTTAAATCATCATAAATGATTAAAACGTCTTTTCCTTGTTCCATCCATTCTTCCCCAATCGCACATCCTGCATAAGGGGCAATGAATTGTAATGGTGCTGGATCACTTGCCGTTGAAGAAACAATCGTTGTATATTCCATAGCTCCATGACTTCTAAGCTTTTCTACAATTTGTGCTACTGTACTTGCTTTTTGTCCAATCGCTACATAAATACAATACATTCCTGTTCCTTTTTGGTTCATAATCGTATCAATTGCAATTGCTGTTTTTCCTGTTTGACGATCCCCGATAATCAGCTCTCTTTGCCCTTTTCCAATAGGAATCATCGAGTCGATCACTTTTAATCCTGTTTGCATTGGTTGATGAACACTTTTTCTTGTCATAACCCCTGGTGCAACACGCTCAACGGGACGAGAAACATTACTTTGAATAGGATCCCCTCCATCAATCGCTTGCCCTAGTGCATTTACAACTCTTCCAAGCATTCCATCCCCAACAGGGACTTCAATAATACGCCCTGTACGTTTAACTTCGTCGCCTTCTTTAATATGCGTATCATCTCCCATTAAAACAGCACCTACATGTTCTTCTTCCAAGTTTAAAACCATTCCATAAACATCTCCTGGGAATAATAACAACTCTCCTGCCATCGCATTTTGAAGTCCATGTACTAAAGCAATCCCATCACCGATCGTAATGATCGTTCCTACTTCATCTACTTTTAGTTGATCTTGGTAATGCTTAATTTGCTCTTTAATGAGTTTACTTATCTCTTCTGGTCTTATATTCACTATGCTCACCTCTCTTCACTTATCACAGCTGTATCTATCGTTTTTTTAAGTTGCCTCAAACGTGCTTTTGCACTATAATCAAACACTTGATCATCGACCTTCATACGAAGCCCTGCAATCAAATCTTCATTGATTTCCACAACTATTTCTACCTGCTTTTGCCATTTTTTCTCTAAAGCTTCATGTAGACGTTGTTTTTCTTCTTCCTGCAACGTTTTAGCTGTTTCTATATATACAACTTTTTTATTGCTTTCTTGGTAATAACGCTCTCTATATTGTTTTTGAATATCAAAAAGATAAGAAAAACGTCCTTTATCAATTAACAACTGTAAAAAAGAAAGTAAAAAACGAGAAATAGAATTCGCATACACGTCTTCTAATACTTTCTTTTTCTCTTCTTTTTTTAACTTTGGATGCTGTAACATAGCATAAAACTCTTGATTTGTACGCAAACTGTCACATACCCATTGTAGCTGCTCATCATAAAGGGCACTTTGCCCTTCTTCTAAAGCAAGCATATACAAAGCATCACTATAATTCTCTGCAATTACGCCTGCCATGATGAATCTCCTGCTTGCTCAATAAAAGTATCCACATATTCTTTATGTTTCTCTTCATCAAGCTCTTTTTCCACAATTTTTTGTGCAGCTAAAAAAGCAACTTCGCTAATTTGCTCTTTTATTTCTTTACGTACTTGTCTTTTTTCACTTTCAATATCCGCACTTGCTTTTTCTTTCATCGCTTGTGCTTCTTGTTTTGCTTTTACAAGTATTTCTTTACGTTCTTGTGCTACCATACTTTTCGCATCTTCAATAATGCCATTCGCCGTTTGTTTTGCTTGGGCTAATTGTTCATCATATTGCTGCTTGAGACGTGTAGCTTCTTCTTTTTGATTCATCGCTTCATCAATATCTTGCTGTATAGCTCGCTGTCTTTGTTGTAAATACACATTTACTTTATTCCAAAAAAACTTTTTGGCAATGACAACAATTAAGAAAGTGGATATACAGATGATAAGCATATCAACGATATTCAATCGTAGATAACTATTAATATCAAACTCAATATTCATCTAATCGTACCTCCTTCTTTCGATTTTCTATGGCTTACCCTTTCAAGAAAATTAAAAGTAAGGCAACAACTAATGCATAAAGTCCTGTTGTTTCGGCTAAGGCAATCCCTAATACCATTAAAGAACGCACTTTTCCAGCTGATTCTGGGTTTCTTCCTACAGCTTCTGCAGCTTTACTTGCCGCAATCCCTTGTCCAATCCCTGGACCTAATCCTGCAACCATTGCAATACCTGCACCTAATAGTGCCATCCCTTGTACAAAAAATTGATTGAATTCCATCATCATTTCCTCCTTGTTTTATTTTTAATTTATTTCTAGTCTTCCTCTTCAAGAGCTTGTTGCCCTAAGAAAAAGCTTGCTAGCGTAAAGAATATATAGGTTTGAATTAAACCTGAAAAAATATCAATATAGGCATGTAATAGCGGTGTAACAGCATATCCTACATACCCAAAGGGAGCAAACCCCTTCATCACGGTATATACTAATAACATGATGATTGTTCCTGCCAAAATATTCCCGAATAGACGCATCGATAACGATAGTGGCAAGGCCAGCTCTCCAATAAGGTTTAGTGGTGTTAACAACCACATCGGCTCCGTTAATTCTTTTAAACGACCACCAATCCCCTTTTCCTTAAATCCAGTATATTGGATCAAAATAAACATCATAACAGCTAACGTAACATTGACACTCAAATTCGAAGTAGGTGGTTGTAAACCTACGAGCCCTAACAAGTTACTAACAGCCATTAACATCGTTAAAGTTCCAAAAAAAGGTAAATATTTCTGTGTCTTCTCTTTTAAATTATCTCCGATAATATTCGAACATAATTGCACGACAATTTCCACAAGCAACACAACCCCTTTTGGTGCTTTTCGTACATCTGCTTTCTCTACCTTTTTTCCTACAAAGAAAAAAAGCAGTGAAAACAAAACACATAAAACTAGCCAATTTAATACGGATTGTTGAATAGGAATTTGCCACTCTCCTAGACGAACTACAATTCCATCAAATGTATCCATCTATACAGCCTCCTTTCGATGTCGATATGTATACCAAAGAACAGCGCCTTTTGAACATAGCATACCAACTAATAAAGCAAATATATTCACACCTTTCCACACACTAATGCCTAAAATAATAAAATAAAGCACATATCGCCTTATATAAGAACGATAGGAATATAATTTGACACGTGACGTATCGTTATTTAAGCTGTGAACATATCGAATGATCATTTGAAATCCCATAAGCCCTGTAAAAGCACCAATGAGGACTCCTACTCCATAAACCGAAAACTGCCCTTTCAAAACTTGCATGAGAATGGTTGCGATCACCATTAAAATACATGTGAGCTTTCTAATTTCCATATAAACTTTTTGCTCATCACTCATCATTTGCCGTCCCTTTCACTAATATATATAAATTTCCTATAATAGCATATGCCAAAAGGATAAGCATAATCCAAGGCGTTGTATGAAGCCATTGATCGATCCAAATACCTACTACTAATGCTAAAATGCTTGACACAAGCATTGAGCTAAGTGCACGTAATCCTTTACGATAACCGCTCATTTACTTTGTACCGAAAATACGATCTCCAGCATCCCCAAGACCTGGTACAATATAACCTTTTTCATTTAACTTCTCATCTAAAGCAGCTAAATAAATATCAATATCGGGATGCTCTTTTTCCACATTGGCAACTCCTTGTGGTGCCCCTACAAGACATACAAGACGAATTGATTTCGCTCCTTGCTTTTTGACCATGTCAATTGCCACATTCGCACTTCCTCCTGTAGCTAACATCGGATCCACAATCATCACAATCGAATCTTTAATCGATTTTGGATATTTTTCAAAATATACGTGAGGCTCTAGTGTTTCCTCATCACGATATAGCCCAACATGTGCTACTTTCACAGTAGGAATTAGATTACAAATTCCATTTACCATTCCAAGTCCAGCACGCAAAATCGGCACAAGAATAATTTCTTTTTCTAATTCATACGTGTCACACACCTGGACAGGTGTTTCAATTTGCACTTTTTGAATTGGCAGATCTCTTGTAATCTCATAAGCCATTAATCCTGCAATTTCATCTAAGTTTTGTCGAAAATCTTTGGTACCCGTTTGTTTTTTACGCATCTGTGTTAATTTGTGCGTAATCAAAGGATGTTTTAATACATGTAACATAAATGCTTCTCCTTTTCTTATAGAATATTACAGCCTCATAGTTTCCATTATACTACGAATACTACATAAATCAATCATGATTCCCTTTTTCGCTAGGATATTTTTTTCTTACGATAAAGAGCTAAATAATTTTTCATAATTTTTACGCATTTGCACCTTTACATCTTCTTCGCTCATCTGCTTAATTTCACATAAGCGTGCAAGCGTATAAGGCAAGTATTTAGGTTCATTTTGCTTCCCACGATGAGGGTGGGGTGTTAAATATGGACAATCTGTTTCAATAAATAAAGAAGTGATAGGCAATTGTGCAACAACCTCTGGTAAGCCTCTTGCATTTTTAAAAGTTAAAGGCCCTCCAACAGAAATATACATCCCTAGCGCAATAGCTTCTTTAGCTGTCTCTACACTGCCACTAAAACAATGTATAATACCCCCATATTGTGCATATTCTTTTAAAATTGCCATTGTATCTTGCGTAGCTTCTCGCATATGGATAAGAATCGGCTTTTGTACCTTATTCGCTAATTGAATTTGTCGTATAAACCCCTCTTTTTGAATATCCTTCTCTACAGTTTGCCAATGATAGTCAAGTCCAATTTCCCCAAGAGCGACAACTTCTTTTTCTTGTAAAAACTCTTCTAACATCAGCCAATCATCTGCTTGTACATCCAACAAATCACATGGATGAAAACCAACAGCTACATCAAACATCGTATCTTCTTTCGCTAAAGCGATGGCTAGCTTTGCCTCCTGAATCGATGTACATATAATTAATATTTTGCTTACCCCTGCTTCTTTCGCTTGGGCAATGACTTCTTCTTTTCGCTCGTATAATTCTTTACATACGATATGTGCATGTGTATCAATCATTTTATCACCTATTTTCCTAAGCAAAAATTTGTAAATAAGGTATCTAACAAATCTTCGCGATGCGCTTCTCCTAAAATTTCTTTTAAAGACATATATGCATCCTGAATATCAATTTCCACTAAATCAAGTTCAAAACCTTGATGCATTGCTTCAATAGCTTGTTGCATCGCTTTTTTAGCACGCAAGATCAAAGCAATTTGTCTTTCGTTTGCTAATAAAGGCGTATCTACTACAAGTTTATGAGAAGCATACAGCTCTTGTAGTGCTTGCATTAAACCATCAATTTCTCCATGTTTCGCACACACACTTATGCCATCCCTTTTCTTTTGCACAAGATCAGCTTTATTATAAACAATAAGATGTGTTTTTTCTTTCGCTAAGGCAAGAAGTTCTTCATCTTGCTCATCTAGATGCTTACTACCATCCAATACAACAATGACAAGCTGTGCTTCTTCAATTGCTTTTCTAGAGCGCTGAATTCCTATTTTCTCTACTTTATCTTCTGTATCACGTATCCCTGCAGTATCAATTAAATGCAGTGTAATTCCATGAAGGACAATACTTCCTTCCACAAGGTCACGTGTTGTTCCTTCCACATCACTTACAATCGCTTTTTCTTCTTCCAATAAAGCATTCAACAATGAACTTTTTCCAACATTAGGTTTTCCAACAATCGCTGTTTTAATTCCTTCTTTTAAAACTTTTCCACTTTCCGCCTGTTGTAAGATTGCATCAATTTTCTCTACCCATTGTTTGGCTGTAGGCAAAATCATCGTATTGGTTAATTGTACAACATCATCATATTCTGGATAATCAATATTAACTTCAATATTAGCGATAATATCTAAGACATCTTGAATCAAAGGCTCTAATAAACGACGCACACTTCCTTTTATCCCTTGCATAGCCATCTTTGTATGAACATCATTTTGAGCCATGATCATATCATGAATGGCTTCTGCCTGCGTCAAATCAATTCTTCCATTTAAAAAAGCCCTTCTTGTAAATTCCCCTTTTTCTGCTAAACGTGCTCCATTGGCCAAACATAAACGCAAAACTTTTTTCGTAATAAACGTTCCTCCATGACAATGAATTTCCACAATATTTTCACGTGTGAATGTCTTTGGCGCAAGAAATACCGAAACAAGAACTTCATCTACTAGCTCTTGTGTAAGAGGATCTTTGATATATCCATACGTAATCGTATGTGATTTTGCATGCATCAAATCTTTAGAAAATAAAGAATCGGCAATCAAAAGTGCTTGATCCCCACTTAAACGTATAATGGAAATTGCCCCCTCTTGAAAAGCGGTCGCAATCGCTACAATCGTATCCTTCATATACAATGCCTTCTTTCTATTGATAATATTATATTTCTTTCTGAATACTTAAGCAATATTTATAAATAGAAAAAGAGGATCCACACGAAAAAACACTTTTTCTTCTCCTCTTTCTCCACCATATTTTTAAATCTTTACAAATTGTTCAACATCAATCACAAAAATAGTTGCCCCACCGATTTGTACTTCTGTAGGAAACGCTGTGAATCTTCCCATGTCATAAGAAGTAGTACTAGGAATCACTTCACTTCTTCGACGACTATATTCTCCAATCACTTCCATTGCTCTTTCTACACGTTCATCTTCTGTTCCTACAATAAGCGTTGTGTTTCCAGAACGTAAAAAGCCTCCTGTAGTTGCTAAACGAGTCACTTGAAATTGTTCTTTTGTTAAAGCATTGGATACTGTTGGACTATCATCATTTGACATAATCGCTAAGATTAATTTCATATTCTATGCTTCCTTTCTTCATTGTTTTTTTATTGTATCACTTCCTCATAAGAAACGCAATTTTACTCTTTGCACCTTTCACAACAAAAAAATTAGCTCCTTCATGATAAAATAATATTCTTCTTTGCTTATATTCTATTAATAGAATTATTAAAAACTTATTTTTATACAGATCTATCTTCCTAACAAAATAAGCCCTCCATACTTAGAAACAGCTACTTTAACAATCAAAGCTTCTATATCCATACCTATGATGTAGAGCAGCCTTTTTTTATATAATAACCATCTATATTATAATAGTAGAATATTATCTAGATATCCTATCATTTCTTATAAAATTATTTCATACTTATATAAAAAATTATCCTTTCTAAACTTTTTTAGAGAGGATAACCTTTTATCTTTTACACATTAAATCTGAAGTGTAAAACATCACCATCTTTTACTTTATAATCTTTTCCTTCTAAACGCAGCTTTCCAGCTTCTTTCACTGCTTGTTCACTTCCAAGTGTATTAATATCATCAAAAGAAAATGCTTCTGCACGAATAAACCCTCTTTGAAAATCCGTATGAATAATTCCTGCACATTCTGGTGCACTCATTCCCTCTACAAACGTCCAAGCTCTTACTTCTTTTACTCCTGCTGTAAAATACGTACATAACCCTAAAATACGATAAGCCGATTTAATCACCTTATCAAGTCCACTTTCACTAATTCCTAGTTCTTGTAAAAAGACATCTTTTTCTTCTTTCTCTAATTCTGAAAGTTCTTCTTCAATTTTGGCACATACTGCTACAACTTCATTATTTTCAGCTTCCGCAAATTGCACAACTTGCTTATAATACGCATTTTGCTTAGGATCTACAATCTCTTCATCTGACATATTCGCAATGTAAATCACAGGTTTCATTGTCAATAAAGAAAATCCTTTAACTAATTGACGTGCTTCCTCGCTCAATTCCATGCTTCGAACTGGCTTTCCTTCTTTTAAAACCTCCGCAACTTTACTAAGAACTTCTTTTTCAAACAATGCATCTTTCTCTTTTGCTTTTGCTTTTCGCTCTACTTTAGCTAAACGATTTTCCACTGTTTGTAAATCAGCCATAATCAACTCTAAATTAATAATCTCAATATCACGAATAGGATCTACTGTTCCTTCTACGTGTGTAATATTTCCATCATCAAAACAGCGCACAACATGGCAAATTGCATCTGTCAAACGAATATTGCTAAGGAATTGATTTCCTAATCCTTCTCCTTTGCTTGCCCCTTTCACAAGCCCTGCAATATCCGTAAATTCAAATGTCGTATAAATGGTTTTATCAGGTGTCATTAATTGAGTTAAGCGGTCAACTCTTTCATCTGGCACTTCCACAACCCCAACATTGGGTTGTATCGTCGCAAATGGATAATTTGCTGCTTCTACTTGTGATTTTGTAATCGCATTAAATAACGTGGATTTCCCTACATTTGGTAACCCTACAATTCCTGCAGTTAATGGCATAATTCTCGCTCCTTCTTTCCTTTTTTACTCTTCTTCTTGCTCGCAAGCTCTTTCAATTACTTTTTTGAGCTTCTTTTCAAATTCTACTCGTGGAAATAACACACTTGTTCCACAACCTAAACATTTAATTCGAATATCGGCACCCATACGAATAATTCGCCAATGCTTCGACTTTCGACAAGGATGTTCTTTCTTCATTTCGACAATATCATTCAAATCGTAATTCACTTTCTTCACCCTCTTCTTTGTTTATAGCACTCCATCGTATTTTCTAATAACATCGCAACCGTCATAACACCAACTCCCTTTGGTACAGGTGTAATGTAGGAAGCTTTTTCAAGAACACTTTCAAAATCGACATCGCCACATAAACCATATTCCTCATGACGATTAATTCCCACATCAATAACGACAGCTCCTTCTTTAATCCAATCCGCGGTAATCATTTTTGCTTTTCCAACCGCTACGACCACAATATCGGCTTGCTTTACAATTTCTTTTAATGCCTTTGTTTTCGAATGACAAATGGTAACGGTCGCATGTCGTTTTAAAAGAAGTTGCCCTACAGGTTTTCCTACAATCTCACTTCGGCCGATCACAACAGCATATTTCCCACTCAAATCTTCATAATTTATCGTATCTAAAAGCTTCATAACGCCCTTTGGTGTACATGGAATAATCGATGTATTTCCCATCATACATCTTCCCATATTATAGGGATGAAACCCATCCACATCTTTTTGCGGATCAATTGCTTCAAAAACTATTTTTTCATCAATGTGTGCAGGCAAAGGAAGTTGTACTAAAAGACCATCAACATCCTCATCATGATTCAATGCTTGAATTTGTGCTAATACTTCTTCTTGTGTCGTTTCTTCTTCTAGCGTAATTAAGGTGCTTCGCATCCCAATTTCTTGACATGCTTTTTGTTTCCCGCGAATATAAGACACACTTGCTGGATGATTTCCTACTAGTAACACTACAAGATGTGGAATTCTTTTTCCTTGTTCCATCAGCATAGCTATTTCTTCTTTTAATTGTTGTTTTATATTCTTTGCGACACTATCGCCATATAATATTGTACTCATATTTCTCTCCTATTATAGTTCATCACTATCTAACAAAATGGTAATCGGCCCATCATTTAACAGAGAAACTTTCATATCCGCTCCAAACTTTCCTGTCTGTACAGGAATTTGATAGCTTTTCAAAGCTTCATTAAAAAGATGATAAAGATCTTGCGCAAGTTCTCTAGGAGCTGCTTTTACAAAGCTAGGCCTTCTTCCTTTTTGACAATCAGCATATAAAGTAAATTGGGAAATAGATAAAATTTCTCCACCAATATCAAAAATACTCTTATTCATTTTTCCCTCTTCATCCTCAAAAATACGAAGTTCTACACATTTCTTGGCCATCTTTTCTACATCTGCTTTGCTATCCTCATGAGTAATCCCCACAAGCAATAAAAAACCTTGTTGAATCTCGCCGATGACTTTCCCTTCTACACATACATTGGCATTTGCTACTCTTTGTAATACAACGCGCATCTCTTCACCTACTTCACTCTTATTTCCTTAAGTTATTTTCATATTTCCCAAAAGAAAATCACTGTTTTTGTTGATAATCCTTAGAAAGTTCAATTATATTTCTTATCATTTTTTCGTAATATTCTTGATAAACTGGCGACTCTATATATCCTAAATTTCGCTCAATGATTTCCATTTCACGCTTCACATCCTCTATTGGAAGAGCATGCTTTTTCTTATATGCGATGATCTTTTCTATTTGCTGCATTCGCTTCTCAAATAAAACAGCCATTAGCTGATCAATTCCATTTAATGTTTCTCGTATTTCTTCTAATGTTTCCATGTTATAACCTCTTTTATTTTTTATGTAATAAGAGATGCTTTTTCAAACAATCAAATGTTTCCTGTGAAATAATATGTTCCATACGGCAAGCATCTTCCATAGCTGTTTGTTCGTTCACACCTATATAAATTAAATATTCTGTTAATAATAAATGACGCTCATAAATCTGTTCTGCAATCTTTCTACCCTCGGCAGTTAAATGAATGCTTCCCCCTTTTTCAATCTCAATATACCCATCATTTTTTAAAACATTCATCGCTCGAGAAACACTTGGCTTAGAAAAATGCAATTCTTTCGCAATATCAACAGAGCGTACAATTCCATTTCGTTTTTCTAAAATCAAAATGGTTTCTAAATAATTCTCTCCTGATTCTTGTATCGCCATACCATCACCTCTTACAATACGTTAAGTCTACCATAGATCCCCCTTTCATACAATATGTTGAAAGCTTCCTTCTTCCCTATCTTTTCATCTATAGCTCATCCATCTACAGAAATCTTCTTTAAACCTCTACATTCCTTTTCTATCTTAAAAAAAGGTCATCCTTGTGACCTTTTCTATTTCTTTTTAATAAATCCAAAAGGGAATTCAGGTTTTAGAAGATCTAATAAAATCAATTCTTCTTCAGGAATACGTCCTACTAAATTTCTTTCCCCATCATTTGGCATATCTTTTAAGATAATTTCTAACTCTCCTCGATAATGCGCTAGATTATCATTCACAATAACAACATCTCCTTTTCTTAATACTGGAGATTGATTGCTTCTTGCAGGAATGGTTTTATCTTTACAAACTCTTCGTGGAATAGAAGAACGTACAAAATAATCCGATGCATCTCCACGTCCTACATGGTAAAACTCATAAATAACTTCTTTTTCCACTTCACTAATACCCTCTACGCAATCAAGGTTAAAAGTGATTTTTGTTTGATCAACTTCAGCCATTGCCTTTAACTCTTCTTCAGATGCAAATGCATTTCCTACTAAAATATCGTCTACTAGGTTGGTTGCTAATAAATGACGCATTTGTAAATCAATAGGAAGACCACGATGTATCTCACAAGTTGGTAATCCTGCATATACAGGCCAAGGTCCAAAAGTATTTTCTTGGTTACTTGATACAAAAGCAGCCATTGGAAGTCCTAATGCTTTATATTTCTTTGTGAAATTCATAAAAATATCCCATCCTAAAGCTGAATATCGCTGTGGATAAAAATTATGACACACAACCATATTATGCTTATTGGCTCCTCTTTGTATTAATAAATCTAAAGCCATAGAGCAACTACCATTAAATTCAATTGCTATATTATATGGATTTTGTGTAATAGCAATATCTTCCATATCACCAAAATGTCCATCTAAACGAATAATATCAACTCCCATTTTTGCAAATGGTTCAAGATTGAAAGGTGTTGCTCCTAAGTGTTTGAACACTTCAGGATTCGTATCCACAGATACGATAAATCCTAATGAATGAGCTTTCTCCATGAATGCAGTAAACGTCTTCATAAGCTCTTCTTTTGATTCTTTCACAGATAATAAACAAGTAAAAATACGTGTAAATCCATAACGAGCAGCTAGCTCCATATAAGCAAAATCTTTTTCTTGTGTAGAATGTTCTGGATAAACAGATATCCCTAAACGATGCATATTTCATTCCTCCATTTCTGCATCTATTATAGCATAGCTCTTTTTTTCTATTTAAATAGCTTATTTCCTATTGCTAGGAAAAGAAGTACTTATCCGTCCCTTCTTTGCTTTTCACGCTCTTTATATTCGTTGCTTTCTAGCATAAAATATATTATGATACCTATAAGAAAAATCATACAAAACCCTTAAAAAAAAGCATTACAACCAATATAGGAAAGGAAAAATACTATGGAAATCCCTGTACAATTAAAACAATCAACTTACTCTATTATCATTGAGCGTGGTTGTTTGGATCGCCTTCATCAATATATTTCACTTCAAAGAAAAGTATATATTATTAGTGATGATGGTATCCCTACAACTTATGCTCAACAAGTAAAAAAACAATGTAAATACGGTTTTATTCACATCGTTCCCCAAGGTGAAAAATCAAAATCACTCGATGTATACCAAGAAATCATCCAAGAGCTTTTAAAACTTCGCTTCAGTAGAAAAGATTTAATTGTTACTATCGGTGGTGGTATGGTAAGTGATCTTGGTGGTTTTGTCGCTGCAACTTACATGCGAGGCATTGATTTTGTTAATATCCCTACTACAACACTAGCCCAAATCGATGCTAGTATTGGAGGAAAAGTAGCTGTTAATATCGGCAATTTAAAAAATATCATCGGGGCTTTTTATCAACCAAAACTTGTCTGTATTGATCCAGACACTTTACAAACACTCCCAAAAAGACATTATGTTAATGGTATTGTCGAAGCCATAAAAGCAGGTCTTTTATGTGATCCTAGTTTATTTAAACTTATTCAACATGGTGATATTTTCCAAGATTACGAAACAATCTTACAAAAAGCGATTCTTGTGAAAAAAAACATTGTTGAAAAAGACGAGAAAGAAGCAGGTTTAAGAACGATTTTAAACTTTGGACATACCCTTGGACACGCCTTAGAAAGTTGTTACGAACTACAAGATGTGCTTCATGGAGAATGTGTAGCCATCGGTATGCTTGCTTTTACACATGATCCAATACTCAAAAAACAATTATGTACGCTTTATGAAGCTCTAGGCTTAGCTACTTCTCTTCCTTATCATATAGAAGATGTTTATAACAAGATTGTAAACGATAAAAAAACGGATGCAGAATATATTAATATTGTAGAACTATCTACTATTGGAATATACGAAATAAAAAATATAAAAATCGAAGCTATAAAACAATATTTATAAGTACGAGGTGATATTATGAAAAATACATTTGGAAATGCTTTTCAAGTGACTATTTTTGGAGAAAGTCATGGAGATGCTATCGGTATTATCATCGATGGTCTTCCTGCTGGCATTGCACTTGACTTCGCTTTTATCCAACAACAGATCAAAAAGCGTCAGCCAAAAGAGAAGATATCAACAAAACGTCATGAAGATGATGCTATTGAAATTGTAAGTGGTTTTTTTGAAAATCATACAACAGGTTCTCCATTATGCATTTTAATAAAAAACAACCAACATAATTCTAAAGATTATGAAGCACTAAGATATCTTTTACGACCTTCTCATGCGGATTATAGTGCTCATATCAAATACAATGGCTATCAAGACTTTCGTGGTGGAGGCCATTTTTCTGGTAGAATAACCGCTCCTTTGGTTGTTGCAGGGGCAATTGCCTTACAAATTTTAAAATCATACGGTATCCAAATTGCGACCCATATTCTTCAATGTTATGATATAGAAGATGAATCCTTTGCTTCTGATGAAGAATCCTTACAAAAACAAATACAAAGTATAAATAATCATACCTTACCTGTTGTAAAAGAAGAAACAGCACAAAAAATTATGCAATGTATCCAAGAAAAAGCACAGCAGCTAAATAGTGTCGGTGGTATTGTCGAAAGTATTATTCTCGGTGTACCCGCTGGTTTAGGAGAACCTTTTTTTGATAGCTTAGAAAGCACATTATCACATTTATTATTTAGTATTCCTTCCATTAAAGGAGTAGAATTTGGCTTAGGCTTTGCTTTTGCTAATAAAACAGGAAAAGAAGTAAATGATTGCTTTTATTATAAGCAAGGTATAAAAACCAAAACTAATCATAATGGTGGTATCAATGGTGGTATTAGCAATGGAATGCCTATTCATATAAAAGCCGTTGTAAAACCAACAGCTAGTATTTTTCAAAAACAAGAAACAGTCAATATTAAAACAAAGGAAAATACAATACTTGAAATCAAAGGACGACATGATCCTAGTATTCTTCCTCGTGTTTGTGTAGTTGTCGATAGTGTACTTGCCATCGGTATCCTCGATGCTTATATGCAATATGCTATGTACCAACAATTATCAAAGAAATAAGAAAGAAGGTAACATTATGCTTTTAATAATGAAAAAACATATAGAAGAAGATCATATCCAAGATCTTCTACAAACTTTGAAAACTAAAGGTCTACAACTTCATCGTTGTAGGAGAAATGGGCAATTAGCATATGGCCTTTTTGGAGATAAGACAAAAATCGATGTTCAAGAGCTACAAAATCATTCTTCCATTGAAGATATTATTTCTATTAAAGAACCTTATAAACTTGCAAGCCGAACTTTTCATCCTGAAGATACGATTATCTCCATCAAAAATATTTCAATTGGCCAAAACCAAGATATTGTCATTATCGCTGGCCCATGTTCCATTGAAAATCAAGAGCAAATAGAAACAATTGCAAAAGGAATTCACCATGCTGGTGCAAAACTATTAAGAGGAGGGGCTTACAAACCACGTACTTCTCCTTATACATATCAAGGCTTAGGAGAAATGGGTGTTCAATTTTTAAAAAAAGCTGGGGATACGCATGCAATGCCTATTGTCAGCGAGCTTATGAGTGAAGATCAACTACAAGATTTTATTGACCATGTCGATATCATCCAAGTTGGAGCTCGAAATATGCAAAACTTTTCTCTTTTAAAAGCTTTAGGGAAGATTCGAAAGCCTATTTTGTTAAAAAGAGGTTTTTCAAATACGATTGAAGAATGGCTAATGGCAGCCGAATACATTTTAGCAGGAGGAAATTCCCAAGTTATCTTATGTGAACGAGGTATTCGTACCTTTGAAACTGCTACCCGTAACACACTTGACTTAAGTGTCATTCCGATCATTAAAGAAAAGACACATCTTCCTATTATCATTGACCCTTCCCATGCAACAGGAGATTGGAAACGAGTAGAGGCTATGTCTTTAGCCGCAATTGCAGCTGGAGCTGATGGTCTTATGATTGAAGTCCATCATCAACCAAGTTGTGCTTGGTCGGATGGCTTTCAATGTTTAACAATTGAAAACTTTGAAAAACTGATGGAAAAAGGAAGAAAAGTCGCACATGCCATAGGGAGAACATTATAATGGAAGTTACAATTTACCCTTCCATTTGCCATGGAGAAGTGCATGTACCACCGAGTAAAAGTATGACGCATCGTGCTCTTATTTGTGCAGCCCTTGCAAATGGTACAAGCACCATACACAATGTTTTACGTTGTGAAGATACGATGGCAACCTTACAAGCAACGAAGCAATTAGGAGCTACTATTCAATGGAGAGATCAAACAACACTATCCATTACGGGCAATATAGCTTCTCTTCCCCAAGCATCTTCGCATATCTCTTGTAAAGAATCTGGCTCTACTTTACGTTTCTTAATCCCATTATGCAGTCTCTTTTTTGAAGAAACTTTCTTTGAAGGAGAAGGAAGGCTCATGCAAAGGCCTCTAAGTGTTTATGAAGAAATTTTTCAAAAACAAGGGATTTCTTTCCAAAAAGATCAAAACAGCTTATTTATCAAAGGACAATTACAAGCAGATCATTTTCACATAAAAGGAAATATTAGTTCTCAATTTATTACAGGTTTGTTCTTTGCCCTGCCTTTATTAAAGCAAGATTCACTTATTACAATAGAACCCCCTATCGAATCTAAATCGTATATTTCAATGACCTTACATATCTTAAAACAATATGGCATCCTTATTCATCAAATAGCAGAAAACACTTGGGAAATAAAGGGAAATCAAGTTTATCAAGCTTGTGACTGGACAATTGAAGGCGATTATTCTCAGTTTGCCTTCTTCGCTGTACTAGCAGCTATCAATCAAGACTTGCATATCAAAAAAGTCTCCCACCACTCTCTTCAAGGTGATGCTATTATATTGAATATATTAAAAGAAGCTCATGCTTCTATCACCCCAACAGAAGAAGGTTTCCTCATAAAAAAAAGTGAACTCACACCTTTTCAAGTAGATATTCATGATTGTCCAGATTTAGGTCCTATTCTTATGGTGCTTGCAGCCTATGCACACGGTACATCGAAAATTACGAATGCAGGTCGTTTACGTCTAAAAGAAAGTGATCGTATTGAAGCCATGGAAACAGAATTAAAAAAATTAGGTGTTAACATCCATTCTTCCATAGATGAAATTACCATTGTAGGAACTCCTCCTTACCAAGGTAACACAGCACTTTCTTCCCATCACGACCATCGAATTGCGATGAGTTTAGCAATCTTAGCTACACAAGCTAAACAAGCTTGTACGATTCAAGAGGCACAAGCCATTCAAAAATCGTATCCTCAATTTTTTCAACATTTAAAAGATATCCACATCCAAATAGAAGAAAACTAATCTTTTACAGCTATTTATAATAAAAAGAGATTATAATAAAACAGCTATATTCCTATATGAGAATATGTTTGTAATATTATGATCTCTTTTTCTATAGATGAATAATCCCTTTATTCCTTGTGATTATAAAGCATTATTCATATCATCATAACAAGAAATAACTACATTCCCTTCTTGAATACTTCTTTGCACATCAATAATACGTTGGTTTTTACTTCCCTTATACTGCAACCTTCCATCTTTTTGTTCTATACAAAAACGCCCATCTACTAAAATATCAATATAAGAAAGTAACTGCCTATATTCTTCTTTAGCTACTAACTCTTCAAAAGTAAAACCACTATAAGCCCAAATATTGAAAGAGGAAGAGCGTACTTCTTTTACAATCTCAATTAGAGAAGCTGCCTGAAGAAAAGGCTCTCCTCCAGATAATGTTAATCCACTTTGATAACGACAACCTTTGATTTCATGAATAACATCGGATAGTGCTACTTCTATTCCACCATCTATGGCATGCGTACTTGGATTATGGCAGCCTAAACAATCATGGGTACAACCTTGTAGCCATAAAACAGTTCGCAAACCAACACCATCTACAATACTATCTGTTTGTAGCTTTCTTGCTAGACGCAATGCTTTCTCCATGTTTTACACGATCCCTTTCTTCACATGCTTTCGCATCATTAAAGCGTTCTGTCGTTCCTACAAGATATCCTGTTATTCTTCTTATTCTTTCAAACTTATAAACGCTATCTTCTTCTTTTCGTCCACATTGAGGACATTGATCTCCACTTATAATCCCACTATAGCCACAAACAGGATCACGATCAATTGGATGATTAATACTTCCATATCCAATTCCTACTTCTTTCATACAACGAACAATTTGTTCAAAAGCTTCTAAATTAGAAGAAGGATCTCCATCAAGCTCAATATAAGAAATATGTCCTGCATTTGTAAATGCATGATATGGTGCTTCCAATGCTAACTTATCAAAAGCACGAATTGGATAATATACAGGAATATGGAAAGAGTTCGTATAATACTCACGATCAGTAATTCCTTCTAATTCACCATAAATTTGTTTATCAATTTTTGTAAAACGTCCACTTAACCCTTCTGCTGGTGTCGCAATTAAAGAGAAGTTCAATTGATATTTTTCAGCTGCCTCATCCATTCGCTTTCTCATATGGCCAATAATTTTTAACCCAAGAGCTTGTGCTTCTTCACTTTCTCCATGGTGCTTACCAATAAGAGCTTTCAAACATTCTGCTAAACCGATAAATCCAATAGTTAACGTTCCTTGTTTAATAACTTCTTCTATCGTATCGTTGGTATGTAAATTTTCTGATCCTCTCCAAATGCCTTGCCCCATAAGGAAAGGGAAATTTTTCACTTGTTTTTTCGCTTGGAAATGCATACGATCTAGCAATTGATCAACAACATCTTGAATCTTTTCATCCAATGCTTCAAAGAAGATCTCTTCCTTAAACTCTTTCTTCATTTTAGGTCCATATTGAATACCAAGCCGTGGTAAATTAATTGTTGTAAAAGATAAATTTCCTCTCCCTGTTACAACATCTTCACCACATATATTTCCCATAACACGTGTTCTACATCCCATATAAGCAATTTCTGTTTCTGGCTTTCCTTCTTTATAATACATCTTATTAAATGGTGCATCTAAAAAGCTAAAGTTAGGAAATAATCGTTTTGCTGATACTCTACAACTCAACTTAAACAAATCGTAGTTAGGATCTTGTGGATGGTAGTTAACTCCTTCTTTTACTTTAAAAATAAGAATTGGGAAAATTGGTGTTTCTCCATTTCCCAAACCTGCTTCTTGTGCTAATAATAAGTTAGAAGAAACCATTCTCCCTTCGGGACTTATATCCGTTCCAAAGTTAATACTTGAAAAAGGTACTTGTGCTCCAGCACGAGAATGCATCGTATTTAAATTATGAACAAAGGCTTCCATCGCTTGATACGTTTTACGATTCGTTTCTTGATAAGCATTCTTATAAGTCAAAGCAATAATCTTTTCTATTTGCTCATCAGTAAAAGAGAAGTTTTGTACAAGCATCTTATTTAATTCTTCAACCCATGCATCACTAATTTCTATTTTAGCTTTTCCACATTTCTTCTCAATCGTATGTATCATTTCTTCTATCTTATCTACTTTAATATCAGATAATAACTCTAGATGCTTACATAAATACTTCTTATATTCTCTATGGAAAGTTTTCGCTACACCGCTTGCTAAATCAAAATCAAATGCTGGAATACTTTGCCCACCATGTTGATCATTTTGATTACTTTGAATGACAATGGCAGCTAAAGAAGCATAGCTACTAATATCTTGTGGTTCTCGTAAATGTCCATGACCTGTTGAAAACCCATTTTTAAATAATTTGGTTAAATCGATTTGACAACAAGTTAATGTCCCCATGTTCATAAAATCCATATCATGAATATGAATATCCCCATGGTCATGTAAATAAGCATGTTTCGGCTTTAACAATTGATCTTTACAAAATTCTTTAGAAACAGCACTTCCATACTGCAACATCGTTCCCATCGCTGTATGCCCATCCACATTCGCATTTTCACGCTTGATATCGCCTTCTTTACTTTCCACATCTGCAAAGGTAATTTCTTTTATAGATTGCATAAGCTTAGATTTCATTTCTCTTATTTTACTACGTTCTTTACGACATAGCATATAAGCTTCCCAAAGCCTATTGTAGCCGTTCTCTATCAATATTTTCCCAACAACTTCTTGTATTTCCCAGCTTGTTACTACAGCCTCTGGCACTTGCTTTTCTAAGTGATTAACTACTTTTTTTGCTAAAGACTCTGCTTGTTCAAATGCAATACCTTCCCTTTCCTTCTCACTCATATGAGAAGATGCCAAATAAATAGATTGTGCAATTTTCTCACTAGAAAAAGGAACCTCTCTTCCATCTTGTTTACATACCTTCATCATCTTAACCCCTTTCCTCATATGTTAAAATATTCACTAGTAATATATAGTATACATCATGAGAAAAATTATAGATACCTTTAGATAATAAATTCTCATATATTTTTCTTTATTTAACACACTGCTAAAAAAGGTTATATTTTATTCTATTAATAATAAAAAGGAAAGATCCCATTAAAATGAAATGTACCCAATGTCAAGGACTAAATAAAAAAGAGAGAGCCTAGGCAATGGATTCAAATAGATGATTTCGGTATTGAACTGGAGTCATCTTTTTTAGATTCCATTGATATCTATAATTATTATAATATTCGATATAATCTTTTATTTCGTTGCATACATCTCTAAAAGTAAAACAAGTATCTAAATTTAGTTCATCTTTCATATGTCCAAAATAAGATTCCTGAGGTGCGTTATCCCAACAATTACCTCTTCTAGACATAGATTGTTGAATATTATATTTTTTTAATAAATTATGAAATTTAGGGCTTGTATAATGAACACCTTGATCTGAATGCATTATGACATTTTCATTTAAAATTACATTTCTCTTACGATGTAATTTTTTTACTGTTTCTAAGGAAATATCCAATGTCATACTTTCACTAATATAATAAGCAAGTATTTCATTCGTTTCCGCATCTTTCATAGTTGATAAATAACATTTATTATTTCCATAAAATAAATAAGTAATATCAGTTAAAAGTACATTATATGGGATTCCAGTTTTAAATACTCGATTAACCCTATTTTCACACGTTGTATGTTCTTGTGTTGCTTTCATCATTCTTCGATAAGGATTCGCTTGTCTAATCGGACATTTTAATCCAAATTTTTTCATTAATCTTCTTATTTTCTTTAAATTAAAATGA
>CAMWMY010000002.1 GCA_947175465.1 uncultured Erysipelotrichaceae bacterium
CCTACTTATTTTAACCTCCACAACACCTAAAACCAGAATCGCCTTATTCTCGTGGGCTATGAGACGTGTAGAAGATTATAGTGAATATTGGGAGGTAAAAATGAGGAAGAAGAAAATTATTTGTTTGGTTAGTTTAAGTTTGAGTTTACTTTTTACAGGATGTAAGCAAAAACCAGATGACCAAGCTCGTTTTGATCAGTATTTGGATAGCTTACCGACACGCTTCATAAGCAATACAAATATGAATTTGGAATATTTATTTGAAAATCCTACTTTGTATGGATTTCAAGATGAATTATTAACACTTCCCTTTAGTACAAAGGAAGATTATGAACAATCGAAAAAAGAAAGTGAAAATATTTTAAAAGAGCTTGATCAATTTCACTATGATTCTTTAAGTGAAAAGCAAAAATTAACTTATGATATTTTAAAAGATAATTTAGAAAGAGGAATGAAATTAAGTAATTTTTATGATTTAGATAATAATTATTTAGGAAGCTTTATTGGTTTTCAAGCACAATTACCAATGTTGTTAAATGAATATACTTTTGAAAGAAAGCATGATTTAGATAGTTATTTTCATATTTTAGAAACAAGTGAAGAAACATTTTTAAAGTATGCCGAAAATGAAAAGTATCGTCAAGAACAAGGTACAGGGATGTCACAGACTATTTTAGATAAAGTAATACAACAATGCGAAAATTTTGTGAATTCAGATCTTTCCTTTTTAATTGACCGTATTAATGGAAGAATTGACCAAGTTAGTTTTTTAAGTGATGATGAAAAAGAAGCAGCAAAAACTAGAAATAGAGAAACTGTAAATAATCAATTAAAACAAGCATATCGTAGCTTAAAAGAACAACTACAAACAATAGATGCCTCTAAAGAGGATCTTGGTTTAGCTTCTAAGCCTAATGGAAAGGAATATTATGAGAATTTACTACAAGTAAAAACAGGGGTAGATATGGATGTTGCTAAGCTTCGTACCTATTTAGAAAGAAAAATTACGGATCTAGAAATGCAATTGTTAGCTATTGTAAGAAAAGATGCGAGTGCTTTAGAGAACTTAAATAATGGATTGACGTTTACTGATCTTACAAGTGTTGAAGAAGTATTAGACTATTTGAAAGAAGCGATGAAGAAAGATTATCCAACAATTGATAATTTATCCTACGAAATTACAAAAGTTCCTGAAGCATTGGCTGATAATTTTTCACCTGCAGCTTATTTGATGGGGAAAATTGATGCGCCGATTTCTGCACCTGAGCATATTTATATTAATGGTGATTTTTCACATGACTTATTTTCAACGATTGCACATGAGGGGTATCCAGGGCATATGTATCAACATACATATTTTAAGCAACAACAATACCCTACTGTACGATATTTGTTAGATTATAATGGCTATAGTGAAGGATGGGCTACTTATGTGGAAAGAAATAGTATTGTAGAATATACTCCTAAAGAATATAGAAATTCTTTTCAGCTTTCTCGTATTAATAATGAATTGGTAAGTGCATATATTAGCTTATCTGATATAGGAATTCATTATGATGGCTGGAATCGTGATGATTTTACTGCTTATATTGAAGAAGTTTTTGGAGAAGGGGTTTTAACAGAAGAAGAATTGAAAGAACAATATGATCTAATTTTAGAAACTCCTACCAATTATTTACAATATTATGTAACGGCTTTTCAATTTCAAGATTTGCATGATAAAGCTAGTAAAGCACTTGGATCGAACTTTTCAAATATAGATTTTCATGAAGTGATTTTAAAAACAGGGCCTGCACCTTTTCATATTCTTGAAAAAGAAGTAGATAAATATATTACGAAATAGTAGGGAGTAAAAGGTTGATTTTTATAGGATAAAAGTCAATCTTTTTTCTTATATTAGCTAGCTTTATTTGGATTTTGTAGCTAAGATAGGGAAAGAAAAGAGAATAGCTTATAAATAGATTTTGAAATAATGGAATCTTATTTTATAATGAAGTGGTTAGGAGGCATAATATGAAGCCTGTATTAGTTGAAATCCATTGTCCCAGTTGTAGTTGGCATACACATATTCCATGTGAAACTTTAGTAATAGAGGAATTAGAACCACGCTATAAACAACAAATTTTAGAAGATGAGATGTTTCATTATATCTGTCCTTGTTGTAAAGCTCGTATTCAATATTTATTGACGTTTACTTATATGAGTAAAAAAGGGAACTATCTTCTTATTTTAAAACCAGATACATCTTCTTTTGATATCCATATACCTTTTAAAGATGTTTATACATATAAACGCTTTGTACATACAGTGGAACAATTAAAAGAAAAAATTCGTATTTTTGATGATGGATTACATGATTATGCCATTGAATTATTAAAATATCAGATAAAAGAAAAAAGAAAAATAGAGCATATTGTTTATTACGATAGAGATAAGACAACACATACCTTGTGGTTTCAAGTAATACATGAAGATATCTCTAGTCTTATGGGAGTAGAAGAAGCATATTATGTATCCTGTGAAAAACAAATTCCAGCTTTAAAAGATGATTTTTTAACGATCGATCTTTCTTTGATATTATCAAAGATGCATTCAGACTAATCGTTTTATTTTTATAAATATAGCCAAATAAAGGCTATATAGTATATAAGCATTGAGGAAGAGCATTTTAAAATATGGTATAATAGAGAAATCATGAGGTGAAAAGAGATGCGAAAAGAAGCTATAGAAAGGATATTACAAATGTATCCTTTACAATATCATAAGCAGTATCATGCTTTTGTTGGAATGATAGAAGAATATCCGATAGTTATTTCAGAATTAAAAAAAGGAAGAACGATTTGTATACAGTATGCTACTACTCTTTGTTTTTCATTAGAACAAGTAGAGAAATGGAAAGAAGAATATTTGCATATAGAAGATATAGAACGTGAAAATCAGACACTTACTATACATTTTAAAAGAAAGTGTGATTATAAAGAGAAAGTGGATACTTTATTACGCATATTAGCATATATGCAACAATACATAAGAGAAGAAGAAATTACTTCGTATTGTAGTTATTGTAAAGAGAATCATACAGTAAAAAGCTATGTTATTTATGATCAAATTGTTTTATTATGTGAACATTGTCATAAAAAATTATGTATACAATTAGAAGCACAAGAGCCTTTATCAAGCGCTTATAAAAGTGGATGGGCAAGTATCATCGCTCCTATTTTAGGAGCATTGTTAGGACTTTTCTTATGGTATCTTCTTTATCAATTAGAATTTTTTGCCCCAATAGCAAGTTTTGTATTAACTTTTGGAGTGTGGAAAGGATATACTTTATTTGCGAAAAAAATTAATAAGTATGGAATTGGTTTAGTCATTCTTCTTCTTTTCGTTGCGATTTTTCTTGCGCAAGGATTATGTTTAACATTTTCTATTTATGACCTTTTTAAAGCTGATGCTGCATTTACATTTTCAAATGCATTGCAGAATATTCCTAAGTATTTACAAGTTGAAAGTATTCGCATGTCTTTTATAAAAGATATTTGTATGGGATATTTAATTGCTATTTTTACTTCTTATACACTTTTTGTTTTATATCAAAAAGAACAAAAACAAAAAAATGCAATTGAATGTTTAGAATAAAAATATATTTATAAGTATCATGGATAGAAGTATCTTATATAGCAAAGGATAAGGAAAATATTAAGATAGAAAGAAATGGCACTTGAAATAGAGAGTCATTTTTTATAATTTTAAATCTTTTTAGGATAACTATAGAAGAATGAATATTTTATTTTCTAATGATATAATCGTTTAGAGTAAAAGTATTATTTTAAATTTGTAGAGGAGTGAGAAACGATGTCTGCGACAAGTGTAAAAATATATGGAAATGATATGGCTTTAGATGTTAAGGAAGATTTTTTAGATCTTTATGGTGTTGGTAAATCTATCGAAGAGATTAATCAATATATCTTAGCTTATCGTCCCAATGATGAAGATGAAGATGCTTGTGCATTTTGGAGTGCACTAGCTTTTATACAATGGGAGTATGGTGTATTAACAAGTGCAATTAAAGAAAAAGCAGAAGAAGTGATTCAAAATCATAGCGATGCTTATTTGTTTTTTGAAAAGAAACTTCAAGAGAAAAGAGTGGAAGAATTACAAACACTTATTAAAAAATTAAATACCATTAATCAAAATCCTAAAAAGCGAAAGAAAACTTTTGTTTATCAAACGAACTGGAAACAAGGAGATATTCTTGCAGTACCAGTATTAAATAAATTTGCTTATTTACATATTTGTGGTGTTGAAAGGAAAAGACATAAAATTAGTGAATTAGAAAGTGATCAAGTATTTGTTCAAGTTTTTGATGAATTAAGTGATAATGTATTAACAATTCAGGATTTTGAATCTAAATTATCTTTAAAAAATCAATATATGATTTTAGATAGATTTACAAAGAGTACTGTAAAAGCGTTATGGTGTGTTGGTATTCGAGAAAGAAATGCGCTTGAAAAGAAAGCTATTTTTATAGGAAACTTACCAATAAAATATCAGACAAGTAAGAGCGTATATGTAGATTTTCAATTTTGCGAGATCGAAAATACATTAGCAACATTATTTAATTTATAGTTAAAATATTTCTTGAGATGTTAAATATAGTGAGATATAAACAATAAATAAAAAGAGAAGTCAATTAAAAATATAGTTTAAGGGCTAACATAGTTTAGAAATTATAATAATGTTTTTTAGCTAACAATAAATTATTTTTTAATTGATTTTTTTGTTTACTTGCTTTTTATTGTTAAATATTTACAGTTGCGATATTTATAGGGGTTTGTGTTTTAGTATGCTATAGAATGGGAATGCTATAAAAGAATAAAGTAGGAGGATGCAGTTATGAAAAAATTTCAGAAAAAGCAAATCAGTGCTTTTTTAATTGTTGGAATTATGTGCATATCATTACTTGTTACCGGTACTTTTGCTTGGCAATCTATTCGACAAAGAGCTTCCAATAAGTTTGAAGAAGACATTACTCCAGGAGCTCGTTTACACGATGACTTCAATGGTCTTTTAAATAAAGATGTTTATGTAGAAAACTATACGAGTTTAAATGACAATGTTCCTATTTATGCTCGTGTTCAATTAAAAGAATATATGGAAATTGGAAGTGATGCAGGAAATTTTGAAAAAGAAGATCGAAGTGTAACAATCTTAGGATCTACGGAAGATCATAAGATTGAATATAACGATATAGACACATGGCATACCCATGAATATAAACCAACTTCTGCTTTAGATTTAGAATTTCGCGAGTATTGGGGTTGGGAACTAGGAAATGATCAAGATACAGAAGAAAAGTATTATATGCCTACTTTTAATAAAAATAATCAAAACCTTGACTCTGATATTAACGGTACTTTAGAAGGTAGTGATAATGATAAAACACAAGGGACGCCTTATGATGATTATGTCGTATATCGTGAAGGGCAAACAAAAACAGGAAAAGAAGAATATTATGACCCAACGAATCCTACCGTGCCTATTCAAAAAGATGCGATACATACAGCACAAAAGATAGAAGATAAGGCGAAAGTAGTGAGTATGCAAGAGTGGATAGCACTAGGGAAGCCTATTGGAGAATATTGGGTATATGACAGCGATGGTTGGGCATATTATGCAAAACCAATAGAATCTGGAAAAGCGAGTGGTTTACTACTTAATAAAGTAAATGCAAAGAAGAAATCAGATGATCGATACCATTACAGTATTGAAGCAATAGGAGAGTTTGCGACAGCAGGAGATTGGGGAGGATTTGAAAATATAACTACGGAAGGAAGAGATTTATTAGATACAATTGCTGATTTAAAGCCAAAAACAATTAGTATCACCCCAAAAGAAAACAAATATCATCAAGCAGTGAAGATAGGAAACTCTTTAACTTTAGAAGCAGATGTACTTGTACAAAATGGAACAGGTAGTCCATCAGAAAAAGAAGTAGTATGGCAAATGGAAGATGAAAGTGTAAGTAATATGCTAACTGGAAATGTTTTCCACCCAACGGATGAAAATATGGTAGGAAAGACATATACGATTATGATGACTAGCAAACTTACACCAGAAGTAAGTAATAAGATACGAGTAACTGTATTACCAGCGGATGTAGAAAGCAATGAAATTATGATTGGAGAAGATAACAAACAATATATTTCTTTTGGGAATAATATATATAAAAGAATTGAAGAAGATGGAACTTTATCGAATTATATAAGTGCAGGAAATGATAAGCTCATTGGAAACAGTGATGACTTAACAAATGTAGTAGAAGTAAGTCCAGCTCATGAAACTTTTGGTAAGTTTTTCTTACAAGAAGGGGAAAACTTATACAAATGGATGGGAGTGGATGGCTTCTTAGGAACAAGCGATGATCAATATGTAGCATCAGGAACAGGAAATTGGCCAGAAAATATTACAGACTTTTTAGCTGATGAAATGCGAATCAAGACAGAAGCAGGATCAACGGAAAACATTCAAGTAAAAATGGGAATGCAAACAAAGTTCATAGCAGAAGTATACTTTAGAGGTCAATTGATGGAAGACCATGAAGTTACATGGAGCATTAATGGACAAAGTGATGCAAACACTACAATATCTGAAGATGGAGTTTTAAGTGTAGGAGCCAATGAAAGAATAGATAATACAATTCATGTTATAGCAGCTTCTAAGCAGGATCCAAGTAAGTTAAGAACTTCTATTACAATCACAGTAATACCGTTAGGTTATGAAGATATTCCAAGTATTGAGCCAGAAAGTGAAACAACCGTTAGAATAGGAACAGTAGATTATTATGTATTAGAAAAAAATGAGGAAAAAGCATTGTTATGGGCGAAACAATCAGTTCATACGGATTATTATGGAAAAAGTGCTTTCGAAACTGGGGAAGAATCTGGATATAATTGGAATAACTCAATTCCAAGAAAATGGTTAAATGAGACATTCTATAATGATACTAATTATATTCCTACAGATATAAAGGGTAAAATTATAGAAACAACGTTGTATTCCAGATTTTATGATAATAGTGATAATGCAAATATTATTGAAAGCATAAATCATATATTTTTATTGAGTTATGAAGATATAGAAGGGTTAGATGGTGATTTGCCTGATGAGCGTCTATACACAGGAAATGGACAATTTATAAAAATAAAAGATTTGATTCCTACAGATGCAACATGGTTAAGAACTAATGGAGTTAAATCACCTGGTAATAGTAATGGATGGACTGCATATACTATATGGAAGAATGATGATTTCCATATTAATAAAACAGTTGGTAAGAATCTTAGTAGAGCTATTAGGCCATCTTTCTGGATAAAACTTCCGACAAGTACAGATGCACCATAGAAGAGTATGAAAGAGAAATATAGGAAGAAAGATGCTGTTAATAATTTCTTTCTTTTCTTATAAAAAGATTACACAGAAATGCATCTAATCGTAGTGAAGTGAACCCAATTTGTTGAACATTTATTTAAATTTGCTTTTTAAGTAGTTAATAAGGATTGATTCCTGTATTGTGCAGGAGTTAATCCTTTTAATTTTACTGTGATTCTTTGTGTATTATAATAATTAAAAATATTATAAAGATAGATTTTTAGATTATTGATATATTTTATATGTGTATATTAAAAAACGACTAGCATAAGCTAATCGTCAATAATATCTATTAATGTGGATTAATTGCATAAATACTCCATGCAATATTAGAGTCTTTATTTAATTGTAGCTTTGTAGTGTATAGACCTGATAAATCAAATTGGAAATCATTGAAGTTTAATGGCTTCATATAATTTTCATAGGCATATAATACTTTTTGAATTTCTTCCATTGAGAATAAATAAACGTCTTGATTGACACCAGGCCAGCTTGCTGTAGGGCGGGTATCAAATACACCACTTTGATCCAGTGTGGTACTCGAAATAGTCCATGGTTTTAAAGATTGGATTTGAGAAGATGTGAAGGATGTTATTTGATTAACAGACATGTTTGTAAGTACAAAGTTAGGTGCTGCTTCTAATAAAGCATTGATACTTGTAATTCCACTTGGGGAAGCAAGTTTTGCAATAATACCTTTAATAATACGTTGCTGTGCACGTTCACGCCCACCTACATCATATCCTTCTGTATAACGGTGACGTGCATAAGCTAATGCTTGTTTACCATTTAGTTGTTGTTGACCAGCATTTAAACAAATTTGAGCTTCACTAGAGAAATTACGTTCTTCATCTTGTTCACAAAAATCAATTTCTACATCTATATTAATTCCATTAATAACATCGACAATACCAATAAGTGATGAAAAGCTTACTTTGGCATAGAAGTCGATATCAATACCTAAAAGATATTCTAATGATTGTACAGTTGTATCAATCCCATATAAACCTGTATGTGTTAGTTTATCATTGGCTTTGTTTAAGGCAACATTAGGAATATAGACATCACGAGGGAAAGAAATTGTTTGTACATGTTTTGTCGTAGGATTTACAATTAATAAAATATTCACATCACTACGCAAGTTTTGATCAGGTGATCCTACTTCATCCATACCACTGATAAGAATCGTAAATGCTTCTTTGGTGATATCTTTAGATGAAGCTGTTTCTTGTACTGGAATTGTACGTTGGAATGTTTTTACAACTTCTACTTTGTCTTTAAATCCTTCTATGTTGGTATAAAGCATATTTAAGTAAGAATCGCTAATAGCCATAGCATCGTTATATTCTAATAATAAAGCATTGGCCATAGAAGTATAATCATCATATTCTAAATAGCGCACGCGACTTCCTAAAGTATTACTAATTTCTTGCTTCATATAACTACCATTATCTGCATCTGTTCCTGTTTGAATACCGATAGCAGCATTTTTTAATTGATCAAAAGAAGTTATATTCGCATCTTTTTTAACTAGAACACGCATATTAATTGTTGTTTCACTTACACTTGCAATATTTTCTAAAGATTGTATTCCTGTATTGATTGTTTTTCCTCCCCATAAAAGGGCAAAACAAAGTAAGATAATACCAAATCGTTTGATTGCTGTGGCGAACCAAGATAGACGCTTAAACATAAGTAAAACAAAGATACAAACAAGAATTGCTAAAATAGCACAAGCTATAATGAATAGCTGAAATGGAAGTAAATTCGATTTATAGATAGTAAATGCTGTATAAAAGCTAATTATGATTAAAAGAATGGATAAAATAATGTCACTTATTCTACCAAAGTGCAATTTTCTTTTCTTTTTTTTCTTCATATGAACACCTCAATCGAAATTTATTATAATATAGTCTTCCTAAAATTGCTATCTTTATTCTTTGTTTTCTAAAGAAAGAAAAGATGCTAATGAATTTCAAGGAAAAAAGAAGAAATTCAAAACGAAATATAGTATAATACGAAAAGAGGTGATTTTGTGTCGTTATTAGAGAATTTAAATGATAATCAAAAAGAAGCTGTATTGTGTTGTGATCAACATTTGCGTATTATTGCGGGTGCTGGAAGTGGAAAAACAAGAGTTGTTACGACTAGAATTGCCTATTTAATACAGGAGTTACAAGTATATCCTCATAAGATTTTAGCAATTACATTTACGAATAAAGCAGCTAAAGAGATGAAAGAGCGTGTACAAATGCTTTTACCGCAAACAAGTGCTGGTATTCAAATTAGTACGATTCACTCTTTTTGTGTGCGTTTATTACGAGAAGATATTCAAGAGATTGACTATCCTAAAAATTTTAATGTATTGGATAGTGATGATCAAAAAAGTATTTTAAAAGAGGCATATAAACAATTTGGGTTAGATGTGAAATCCTATAGTTATGGAAATATGCTTGGTTATATTTCGAATCATAAAACAAAATTAATTGATGCTCAAGAAGCTAAAAATTTTACTAATGGTTGGAAGCAAGAAGAAGTTAAAGCTGAAGTATATGCTTTTTATGAAAAGCGTTTGCAAGAGATGAAGGCTCTTGACTTTGATGATTTGCTTATTTTTGCTTATCGCTTATTGAAGGGATATCCACATATTAAAGAGAAGTGGCAAAGACGTTTTCGTTATATTCATGTGGATGAGTTTCAAGATGTTGATGAGCTACAATACCATATTATTCGCTTTCTTGTAGGAGAAGATACGTATTTATGCGTGGTAGGGGATCCTGATCAAACGATTTATACGTGGAGAGGAGCACAGGTGAATTTCATTCTTGATTTTGAACGTGATTATCAAGGATGTAAGAGTGTTATTTTAAATGAGAACTATCGTTCTGCTCCTGCGATTTTGCATGGGGCGAATGCATTGATTAAGTATAATCAAAATCGAATTGATAAAGATTTATATACGCAAAATACAAATCAAGATAAGATTATTCATTTTACATCCAATGATGAGCAAGGTGAGCCATTATGGGTAAGTGCCAAAGTTAAAGATTTGCATCGAGATGGAGTTGCTTATCGTGATATTGCTATTTTATATCGTTCGAATTATTTATCACGGTCCTTAGAAAAAACATTTTTAGAGTTTTCAATTCCTTATCGCATTTATGGAGGAATTCGTTTCTATGATCGTGCAGAAATTAAAGATGCTTTAAGTTATTTACGCTTATTAGCACCTCAGGATAGTGCAGATACGAAAGAGAAATGGAAGGATCTTGCGATTCGAAGAGTTATTAATGTGCCTAAACGTGGTGTTGGGGCCAAAACAATGGAAGCGATTGAAAATTATGCTGCGCAAGAAGACATCAACTTATACGAAGCCCTTCGATGTCAACCGTTTGGATCTTCGAAAGTACAACATGCATTATCGAAATTTGTACATACGATTGAAAAGTATCGCTCTCTTGTAAACGAAGTTTGTATTTCCCAGCTTTTACAACAATTATTAGAAGAGATGGGATATTTGCATAACTTACAAGAAGAAAAAGAAATAGAACGCTTAGAAAATATACAAGAGCTTCTTCATGATATGGAGCAATTTGAACAAAATGATCCTGAAGGAGGGCTCCATGAATATTTACAAATGATTAGTTTATACTCTGATAATGAGAAAGAAGAAGCAGGAGATGGTGTTTCTTTGATGAGTATACATGCGGCTAAAGGATTGGAGTTTGACTATGTATTTGTATATAATTTATGTGAAGGAGTCTTCCCAAATGAGCGAGCGATGAATGAGGGAGGGCAAGCAGCTCTAGAAGAAGAGCGCCGTCTTGCTTATGTTGCCTTTACAAGAGCGAGAAAACAATTATTTTTATCCGATTCTCATGGATATAGTCATGTATTAGATAAGGCAAAGACAGCTTCTAGGTTTGTGAAAGAACTCCCTGAGGAATATGTAGAAGAAGTAGGTGCCAAACCTAAAGACTCGTTTTCACCAACGTATACAGGAGCTGAATTTTTAGCGATGAACCAAGAATCAACTTCTTCTTTACCAGTTTCATCACCAACGCAAACAAAGAAGAAAGGGAAACTTCGTAAAGGAGATCTCATTGTACATGGTGTTTTTGGGGAAGGAGTTATTATAAAGATTGAAGATGGATTAGCGCAAATTGCGTTTGATAAGAAGTATGGAATTCGTAAAATTGTCGCTGATCATCCATCTATTATGAAAAAATAGGAGGCCTTATGAGCAAAAATAGGATTTTAGAGCTTCGTAACATATTAAATGATTTAGCATACGCATATTATGTGCTTGATAAACCTCGTGTATCTGATCAAGAATATGATCGTTATATGCAAGAGTTGCTTGCGTTAGAAGAGCAATATCCACAGTATTATGATGCATATTCTCCAACACAACGTGTTGGTGGGGAAGTACTTGATAGTTTTCAAAAGGTAGCCCATCAACGTCCAATGTTATCTTTATCGAATGCCTTTAATCTTGAAGATTTACGTGCATTTGATAAACGTGTACGTCAAGTTGTTGAAAAGCCAACGTATGTTGTGGAGTTAAAAATTGATGGTCTTGCAATGTCGGTGCTTTATCGAGATGGAAAGTTTGTACAGGCACTTACTCGTGGAGATGGTGTTGTAGGCGAAGATGTAAGCCATAATGTAAAAACGATCGCATCACTACCTATGCAAATTGATTTACCTGGTGAAGTGGAAATTCGTGGAGAAGTGTTCATGCCAAAAGCGAGTTTTGAAAAGTTAAATCAAATGCGTGAAAAAAAAGGGGAAGAGCTATTTGCAAATCCAAGAAATGCGGCTGCAGGATCGATTCGTCAGTTAGATAGTCGTATAGCTGCCCAAAGAAAGCTTGATGCATTTTGGTATTTTTTTGTGAATGCACAAGAGTTTGGTATTGAAGAACATAGCAAATCACTTGCGAAATTAGATGAATTGCACATTAAAACGAATCCTTTACGAAAAGTATGTGAAGATATGGATCAAGTATGGGCATTTATTCAAGAGATTACAGTTAAGCGTCATGAGCTTCCTTATGAAATTGATGGTATGGTTATCAAAGTTGATCAGTTGCAGGCACAACAGCGTTTAGGAAGCACAGCGAAAACGCCACGTTGGGCGATTGCTTATAAATTTCCAGCAGAAGAAGTAGAAACACGTTTGTTAGATATTGTCTTGACAGTTGGAAGAACAGGAAGAATAACACCGAATGCTGTATTAGAGCCTGTTCGTGTTGCAGGGACAACGGTAAGTGCGGCGCAATTACATAATGAAGATATGATTAAAGAAAAAGATATCCGCATTCATGATATTGTTGTGATTCGCAAGGCAGGAGATATTATTCCAGAAGTTGTACGTGCTGTGACAAGTCGAAGAGATGGGACACAAGAAGCTTATCAATTTGCGAAACATTGTCCTGTTTGTGAAAGTGAGCTCATTCGCTTTGAAGATGAAGCAGCCCATTATTGTGTAAATCATGATTGCCCTGCTAGAGTTGTGGAAAGTATGATTCACTATGCGAGTAAAGATGCTTTAGATATTGATTCTTTAGGAGATAAAACAGTAGAGTTGTTTCATAAAAAAGGGCTGTTACGTACTTTAGAAGATATTTATTGTTTACATCAACATCGTGGACAAATTTTAGCGATGGAAGGGTTTCAAGAGAAGTCATATGAAAAGCTTATTCAAGCGATTGAAAAAAGTAAGCAAAAACCGTTAGAGAATTTCATTTATGGTTTAGGAATTCGTCAAATTGGAAGTAAAGCATCTAAGGTATTAGCAAAACGATTCTTACATATTGATGCATTAATGCAAGCGACGATGGAGCAGTTAGTAGCAATTAAAGATATTGGTGAAATTAGTGCACAATCCATTCTTACTTTTTTTAAGGAACCTAAAAATATGCAAATGATTGAACGTTTGAAAGAATATGGTGTTCGTATGGATAGTGAAGAAGTTGTCATTCAAGAAAGTACGTTTACGAATAAAACCGTTGTACTAACAGGAACTTTAACGCAGTTAACACGAAAAGAGGCAAAGGAACTTTTGGAAAGTCTTGGTGCGAATGTAAGTGGTTCTGTATCGAAAAAAACAGATCTTGTTGTTTATGGAGAAGAAGCAGGTTCTAAACTAAGCAAAGCACAAGAACTTGGGGTAGCTGTTATGGATGAAGAAGCTTTTCTTCAAGAGGTACAAGCATATGCGAAAGATAAGCTATAGTTATCTTTTAGGACTTTGTTTGTTATTTGGGTGTAGTAATAAAACAGCAGAACATGCAACGCAAGTAATTGAGCCAAGTATTTCTGGTGATTATGGTGTAGCCCTTCCTTTCCCAAGCAGTGATGCACGTCAAAAGCATAAAATTACAGCACGCTCTTTACAAGATACGATGTATATAGGAACCGGTCTTTTGGAGTTGAGTAAACAGCATTTTTCACCTAAAGAATATATTTTTCAAGAAGGACAAATCATCGATTATGATTTATTAGATGCTAGTGATTACACAACAGGTTTTCTTGGAAGAAATTCGGATACCAATCCTATTGGCATGAATCCTGCAAAAGAGAGTGAGTTTGATTCTGGAAATGGGCTATTGAAAGCGCCATTGATTCTTCAAGATATTTATGAAATTGATTTCGTAAAAGCAGGTGAAGTAAAAGGGATATCATTAGCAATTGTTTTAAACCCGAAACATGATAAGATAGAGATTACTAGTGAAAAGCTTTATGAATTTGGTGTACAATGTTCGAAACGTATTGTAGACTATATACGCGATTCTAAAAAGGTTACACAAGATTTGCCAATATTTGTGACCTTATATAAAAATGCAGCTAGTGATGATGCTTTGCCTGGTTCTTTTTTCGCCCAAGGTATATATAAAGAACAAGATGCTAATTTTACATTGATCGATGAACAATGGGTTATGTTTAAAAGTAGCAAAGCTAGTGAGATAGATGCTTCTACATCGCAACAATTTCAAAGTGTATCTGATGCCATTCATAATTTTTTAGTCGATGATGTACAAGTTATAGGGATGGGAAAATATCGTGATGCCGCTTTGGTGGATTTAAAGTTAAGTGTGCATATGTATGCGAAAACAGGAACGGAAGCTGTAGCTGTTGTACAATATTTAAAATCTTTAATTACTTCTCACTTTACAACGTATGATTATCGATTACGAGTAGAAATCATGGTAGGAAATGAACAGATTGCGCTTATGGAAAGAGCGAAAGATAGCAGTGATATTCAATTGATTATGTTTATATAAAGGAGGAATTTTATGGGACATTTAGATAAAGAATATATAAAGAAATTAGCACATCAAATAATGATTGATGTTAATGATCAAGAAATCGAAGAATTACAAACAGATTTTGCACATCTTTTATCACAAATGCAACTTTTACAAGAAGTAGATACTACAGGTGTAGAACCAATGGTTTATCCTTTTGAACAAGAAGTTTGTTATTTGCGTGAAGATCATGTAGATCATTGTATTACACAAGAAGAAGCATTAAAAAATGTTAAGGAAGTTTGTCTTGGACATGTGAAACTTCCAAAGGTGGTGAAGTAAAATGAATTTAGAAACATTACGTAAACAAGATGTTCGTAAACGCTGTGAAGAAGCTTTAATGAAAGCAAAAGAGTATCAAAGTGTATTGAATGCAGTTGTGACTTTTTATGATATTGAGGAACAATTACAAAATTTAGAACATGTAGCAAGTGATGCACCTTTGTATGGTGTTCCAGTAGTGTTAAAAGATAATATTAATACCAAAGGTGTACGTACAACGGCTTCTAGCGTTATGCTTGATCAATATGTGCCTGTTTATGATGCACATGTAGTAGAAAAGTTAAAGCAAGCAGGAGCGATTATTATAGCAAAAGCATCTATGGATGAATTAGGGATGGGTGGTACAAACTTAAATGCTCATACAGGAAAAGTTAACAATCCATGGGATGTACAAAGAATTTCTGGTGGATCTTCTGGAGGAAGTGCTGTACTTGTGGCAAGTGATGTTGTAGCGCTTGCGATTGGGACAGATACAGGAGATAGTATACGAAAACCAGCTGCTTTCAATGGTGTTGTAGGAATAAAGCCAACTTATGGGCGTATATCTCGTTATGGAGTAATTCCTTATGCATCTAGTTTAGATCACGTTGGTTATTTAACAGCACAAGTAAAAGATGCCGCTCTTGCGTTAGAAGTATTAGCAGGTCGTGATGATCGTGATGCAACTTCTTCTTATGAAGCAGTAGGAAAATATGCCTCAAATATCAATAGTGATATGAAAGGGAAAAAAATTGCGATTTTAGGCAATGTGATGGATGAAATTCAAAATGAACAAGTAAAACAAAACTTTGATGAACTTATGAAAAAGTTAGAAGCTAGAGGAGCGATTGTAGAGCGTGTTCACTTTGATGATCAACTTATGCATTTATTGTTATCGGTGTATTATATTATTGCGAATGCGGAAGCTACAGCCAATCATTCTAATTTAGATGGAATTCGTTTTGGACTACGAGAAGATGGCGATACTTTAGAAGAAATTATGATGAATTCACGTACTAAAGGCTTTAGTAGTAATGTGCGTAAACGTTTTATTATCGGAAGTTATGCATTGTATACAGAAAACCAAGATAAGATTTATAAGAAGGCACAAAAAGTACGTCGTTTAATTGTGGAAGAATTGAAACGTGCATTAGAAACATATGATGCGGTAATTGCATGTGCAGCACCAGATGTTGCCCCAACACAAAAAGAATGTATGAATGGAAAATTAAAGAAAATCCAACAAGTTGCCGATAATCATATGGTGTTAGGAAACTTTAGTGGTTATCCAAGTATGACAGTGCCAACTGGTTATATCGATGGATTACCAATTGGTGTTAATATTACGACAAAACCATTTGATGAGCAAACATTGTTTGATATTGGTGTTGCGATTGAAGAAGAGACAGGAATTCAAAATCAATGTGCGGAGGTGAAGGTATGAGTTTTGAAGTCATTATTGGAATTGAAATACATTGTGAGTTAAAGACAAAAACAAAGATGTTTTCAGGAGCACCTGTTTTATTTGGAGAAAAAGCCAATACATGTGTGAATGAGATTGATTTAGGTCATCCAGGTACATTACCATCCGTTAATAAAAAAGCAGTAGAATTAGCCATTAAAGCTGCTTCTGCTTTTCAATGTGAAATTGATCCTGTTCTTCGTTTTGACCGTAAAAATTATTATTATTCAGATTTACCAAAAGGGTATCAAATTACACAACAATTTTATCCAATTGGGAAAAATGGACAAGTCGTGATTGAAGTTGAAGGCGAACAAAAAGTAATCCGCATTCAACGTATGCACATGGAAGAAGATACAGCAAAGCAATTTCATAATGATAGTGGAACTTTAATTGATTTTAACCGTGCGGGGACACCTTTAATTGAGATTGTATCAGAAGCAGATATGCGCAGTGGAAAAGAAGCAGCTGCTTATGTAGAAAAAATAAGAATGTTGTTAGATTACTTAGAAGTTAGTGATGTAAAAATGGAAGAAGGATCCATGCGTTGTGATGTGAATATTTCATTACGTGAAAAAGGCACAACAGCTTTTGGGGTGAAGAGTGAGATTAAAAACTTAAATTCTATAAGCAATGTACAAAAAGCAATTGAAGCTGAAATTGAGCGCCAAACACAAATTCTTCTTTCTGGTGGAAAAGTAGAACAAGAAACAAGACGTTATGATGAGGCATTAAAAAATACGGTATTGATGAGAAAAAAAGAGGGAAGTGTGGACTATAAGTATTTCCCTGACCCTAATCTTACACCTATTCGTGTTGATGAAAACTGGATTAAAGAAATTCAAGCTTCTTTACCAGAATTACCAGATGCAAGAAAGAAACGTTATATGAATGAGTTAGGTTTAAATGATTATGATGCTCAACAACTTATTCAAAATAAAGAAATGGCTGCTTTTTATGATGAAGTATGTAAACATTGTAAAGAGTATAAATTGATTGCGAACTGGATTATTACCGAATTAAGTGCAGCTTTATATAAACAAAATAAAACGATGAAAGAAAATCCTTGTAAAGCAGAATATCTTGCGAGTATGATTCAAATGATCAAAGCAGGAGAAATTTCAAGTAAGCAAGGGAAAGTTGTATTTGAAGAAATCATGCAAGGGAAAGATCCAAAGAAAGTTGTGGAAGAAAAAGGAATGAAACAGATGAGTGATGCAGGAGAGCTGTTATCTATCGTTACTTCTGTTTTAGATGCGAATCCACAATCCATTGAAGACTTCAAAAATGGAAAGGATCGTGCCGTTGGATTTTTAGTAGGGCAGGTAATGAAAGCAAGTAAAGGGCAGGCAAATCCTACATTGACGAATCAATTAATTCAAGAAGAATTAAAGAAAAGATAGCAAAATCTTTCATTTTTTAGTACAATAGGTGATGTCAGGAGTGATATTATGAGTAAAAAAGAGATAAAAAAGAAGGAAAAAGGGGAAAAAGAACCGAAAAAACATAATTATTTGCTTTGGATCGCAAGTATTGTTATTCTTGTTCCTGTTCTTTTTTTAGCGTATATTATCTTAGATACTTCTGGGAAAACAGGGGAACCAGTTGTAGGGAATCGTTTTGATAATGCATTAAATCCTGCGATTACGCAAGAGCAAATATCGACGATACAAACGAATATACAAATTGAAGGTGCTGTGAAAACAGAAGTCCTTTTGAAAAGTGCTACTTTACGTGTCTATGTGCAATTACCTGATCAAACAGGTAGGGATGCAATCGATGCAGCAGCAGAGAAGGCTTTTCAAGAAGTTGTGAATCAGTTGCCGATAGAGACGTATTTTACAAATGGTGAAGATGGAAAGAAAATGTATGATTTAGAGGTGCATGTTTATAATTTTACACCAGGAAGTGCAGAAGCTGATTGGAATATTTATATTACAAAATCAAAAAATGCAGCGGCAAAAGAGAGTATTGTCGATGTATTAACATCACCTAAAAATCAAGATATTGCGAATTCATTGTTGAATCCTGAAACTGTAGAGCAAGGCGAACCTGCAAGTGCAGAAGGGAATTAACGATTGTAAAAGAAGATTACATGGTATGATAAAAAAATGAGAAAAGGGCAATCGCCCTTTTTGTGATTATAGATTGCTATATTTATTTGTGAGGAGAAGTTATGAAGAAAAATGATCGCGTTACAGGGATATGTGAAAGTTATACATTTGATGGGCATGGAGTTGTGAAGATAAACGGGTTTCCTCTTTTTGTGAAAGGTCTTTTAAAAGGGGAAGAAGCTGAGATTGTGATTACCAAGCTTAAAAAGACGTATGGGTTTGGAAAATGGGTACGCTTGCTACAGGAATCAAAAGAAAGAGTAGAACCTATGTGTTCACTAGCAAAACAGTGTGGTGGCTGTCAATTACAACATATGTCTTTGAAAGAACAAAAAGCATTTAAGAAACAACGAGTAGAAGACGTACTGCGTAGAATTGGTGGAATTGATGTTAGGGTAGAAGATGTTCTTAGTATGGAAGAACCATTCTTTTATCGTAATAAAGGGCAAATTCCAATACAAGAGCATGTTGGAGAAGTAAAGATGGGCTTTTATCGTATTCATAGTAATGAAGTTGTGGATATGGATGAATGTCCTATCCAAAGTCATAGAATTAATGAAGTAGTAAAAGAAATACGCTCTTTATTTAAACAATATCCAATTGCTTCTTATTTTCGCCATGTATTAGTAAAGCATGCATTTTCTAATGATCAAATAATGGTAGTATTTATCGCAAGACAAAAAGATATACCTAAAATAAAAGCACTTGTGCAAGAATTAGTGGCACGCATACCGAATATTAAAAGTGTTCTTTTACAAGTAAATAAGCGAGAGGATAATGTAATTTTAGGTGATGAGGAATATTTACTATATGGAAGTGATCGTATTATGGATAAGCTTCAACAATTATCTTTTCAAATCTCTTCAAGATCCTTTTATCAAGTCAATCCAGTACAAACTGAAGTGTTGTATGGAAAAGTTTTAGAATTTGCTTGTTTGCAAGGGACAGAAACAGTATTAGATTTGTATTGTGGAGTAGGAACGATTTCCATGTTTCTAGCACAAAAAGCAAAGTCCGTTATTGGAATTGAAGTTGTGCCTGAGGCAATTGAAGATGCGAAGATGAATGCTTATATGAATGGCATTGAAAATATTAGCTTTATTTGTAGTGATGCGGCTCGTTATGCAACACAAGTGAGTGAAGAAGGGAAGAAAATTGATGTTGTTGTGGTAGATCCACCAAGAAAGGGCTGTGATGAAGAGACACTACAAAGTATTGCAAGGATGGAGCCTAAAAGACTAGTCTATGTTTCATGTGATCCAGCAACACTTGCAAGAGATTTGAAAGTGCTAGAACAGTTAGGGTTTAAGGTAGAGAAGGTGCAGCCTGTAGATATGTTTGGGCAGACGTATCATGTGGAATGTGTATCTCTGTTGACTAAAAAATAAGGAAAAATATAATAAATATACTGGTGAGTCAAGGATTTATAAGTAATGTTAGAGTTGAAATAGCATTCAGAAGTTTTTTATTTTAGTAGAAGATAAGGAATAAAAGGTATTAGGTAGATAGATAAGTTTGAAATCATTTAAAAACAACCAATTTAGGTTTAATCATGGTATAATAGTATAGGATTTTGAATGTGATATTATGTATGTTAGTTATAGCCTACTTTGGAGGTTAATGATTGATAGAAAGGTGAAAAAGACACAGAGTTGCAAAAATTTACAGAAATTAGTTCTAGTACTATGACTAGATTAAGGAATTATAAAAGTGTTGGAATCGATACATTATTAAAAATTTGTAAGGTGCTAGATTGTAAAATAGAAGAAATATTAGAGACTAAATAAAATATAGACTTGAGAGGATGATTATTGAATATGAATTACACAATTTTTGAAACTTTTGTTGGAGCTGGAGGATCGCATATCGGATTTAAGAAACAAGGTTTTATTTCAAAATATGTTAATGATTTTTCACATGAAGCAATGGAAACTTTATTAATAAATAATCCTGAAATAAGACACACAGCTGTTATTGATGAGAGTAGTATTTTAGATACTAATCCTATAGAAATACTAAAAAAAACCAATATGAAGGTAGGAGATTTGGATGTATTATTTGGAGGAATAGTATGTAAGGGATTTAGTTTAGCAGGGGAAAGATCTCCTAATGATGAAAGAAATTATTTTTATCATAAGCAATTAGAATTAGTTGATATTATTAGACCTAAAGTAAGTATCATTGAAAATGTTCCAGGTATAAAAACAGCTAAAGTTTTATCATTGTCAACACCCAAAGATATAAAACACAAGGTTAATGATTTATGGAAAAAAATAGAAAATTATAAGGGTGAAAAATCAATTCTGAGAAAAACAAATAGGATTACTGAGGAGTTTGAATTAAAAGGTAAAAATTTACGCATTGAAAAAGAAAAAATGTTAAAAACTTTGAAATCCAGAAATTATTTAAAATCTGTTTATCAAGATATTATAGATTTATATACGAATTTAGGGTATAGAGTTTATGCTCAGTTTTTGAATTCCGCTTGTTATGGAGCGGCTACTAAAAGAGAGAGATTAATAATAGTAGCAGTAAGAGAAGATATTAATATTGAGTATATGTTTCCAGAAGCTACCCATGGGAATGAAATTATGAAAAAAAAATATCCATATCTATATAAGGATGATAAAAAATATAATCCTATTAAAACAGTTAATGATGCTTTAAGTGAAATTAATTATTTGCGAGAAGACAAAGATAATATTCCAATGAATCATAATGAAAAAACAATTGAAAGATTTAAATATATACCAGAAGGAGAAAATATAGCAAAACATATGGATAAAGTTCCTGCAAATCTTCAAATAAGTAGGTTTTATTCTCGAGGAAATACAATGCGATTAAATAGTAATGATGCAAGTCCAACCTTAGTGCCAGGACATAGTAATTTTCCTATACATCCTAAAGAACATAGAAGTATTACAGTTAGAGAAGCAGCTACAATAACTGGATTTCCGGTAGATTATGTATTTGTTGGGAGTCATACTAAAAGATGTGAATCTGTAGGGAATGCAGTACCTCCGGCATTATCAGAAGCTATTGCAAGAAGCGTGAGGACATTGTTGGATGCATATAAAAATGATTTAGATGGGAGATTTTAATAATGATTATATACTTGAGAAGAATTACAGATAGTGATACAAAAAAACAAATAGAAACTACAAAGG
>CAMWMY010000003.1 GCA_947175465.1 uncultured Erysipelotrichaceae bacterium
GAAAAGGAGTGTATAAGAGATGAAGTATAGTGCATTAGTGGTGGCCGCTGGAAGTGGATCACGGGTTGGACTTGGATATAATAAAATGTTATATAAATTAAATAATGGAAAAACAGTACTGGAAGAAACGATTCAAATCTTTCAACAAGATCCACAATGTACGCAAATCATTGTAACGGCTAGTAAGGATGATATGGAACAATATATTCGTTTGATTTCTTGTGGAAAAGTTGTTTTGGTTGCTGGAGGAGCTAGTCGCCAAGCTTCTGTATACCAAGGATTATTAGCTGTTAAAGAAGAATATGTTCTTATACATGATGGGGCAAGACCATGGTTACCGAAAGCTTGTATAAAGCGCTTGTTGGATGTTCTTAATGAACATAAAGCATGTCTTTTAACAGTAAAGGTAAAAGATACAGTGAAGCAGGTGGTAGATGGTGTTGTACAAAAAACGCTTATACGAGATCAATTACAGCTTGCTCAAACACCACAAGCTTTTTATACAGAGCTTATATTAGAATGTCATCAAAAAGCAAAACGAGATGGATTTGAAGCGACAGATGATGCTCAAATAGTAGAGTGTTATAGTGATGAGGCAGTTATTGCTGTTGAAGGAAGCTATGAAAATATAAAGGTGACAACAATAGAAGATTTGCAAGGCAAATAAAAAGACAGTTTTTTTATCAAACTGTCTTTTTTTATTATTCTAAATCAAATTGCCCTGTATAAAGTTGATAGTATTTTCCTTTTTGTTCTAATAGTTCTTCATGATTTCCTCGCTCAATAATACGTCCTTGTTCTAATACCATAATAGCATCTGCATTTCTCACGGTAGAAAGTCGATGTGCGATAACAAAGACGGTTCTTCCTTCCATAAGAGTATCCATACCTTTTTCAATTAAGGCTTCGGTTCTTGTATCGATAGAGCTTGTCGCTTCATCTAAAATAAGTACAGCTGGATTTGCAATGGCCGCTCTTGCAATCGATAACAATTGTCTCTGTCCTTGTGATAAGTTGCTTCCATCACCTGATAATACTGTTTGATAGCCATTTGGTAAATGCTGAATGAAAGAGTGGGCATTTGCTAGTTTGGCTGCTGCAATAACATCTTCGTCACTTGCTTCTAAGTTTCCATAACGAATGTTTTCCATAACGGTATTCGTGAAAAGGTGAGTATCTTGTAAGACAACAGCTAAAGAACGGCGTAAATCATCTTTTTTAATATCATGAATATCGATGCCATCATAAGTGATCTGCCCTTTTTGAATATCGTAAAAACGATTAATAAGGTTGGTAATTGTTGTTTTACCAGCCCCTGTTGATCCTACAAAAGCAATTTTTTGTCCAGGTTTTGCAAATAGGGAAACATCATGTAAAATCGTTTTTTCTGGTGTATAAGAAAAAGTAACATTTTGAAAGCGAACATCTCCTTTTAAAGGTGTATAGACAATACTTCCATCATTTTGAAGTTGCTTCCACGCCCATTGATTTGTAGGTGTAGGACTTTCGCTTATTTTTCCTTGCTCATCTTGTGTCATATGAACAAGTGTTACATGTCCTTGATCAACTTCTGGAACTTCATCAATTGCTTGGAAAATACGCTCAGCACCAGCTAAGGCAGCTAAGATAGCATTAAATTGTTGGGAAACTTGAGTAATCGGCATTGTAAAGCTTCTTGTGTATTGTAAATAAGAAGCAATGCTTCCAATATCTAAAGCACCTTGTATAACTTGTAATGCTCCAAATGCAGAGATGATAGCATATGTTATATAGGAAAGGTTTCCCATAACTGGCATTAACATACTTGCAAATGTATTTGCATCCGTTGCTTCTTTTCGTAATTCTTGGTTTCGTGTATGAAAAGCATTTTTTGTATGTTGCTCATAATTGAATATTTTCACAACTTTTAATCCTTCAATCATTTCTTCTACATAACCATTTAATTGTCCAACTGCTTTTTGTTGCTTTTTGAAATGGGAACGACTAATTCCTCCTATTTTTTTAATTGAGAAGATCATAACAGCTACCATCACAAGAATACATATGGTTAACGTAGGACTTAAAATGATCATCATTGTAAAAGTACCAATAATGGTAATAGCTGAGGATACTAATTGAGAGAACCCTTGGTTTAATGCTTCACGTAAAGTATCTACATCACTTGTATAGCGACTCATTAGTTCTCCATGTGTATTAGCATCAAAGTATTGAATTGGTAAATCTTGCATTTTGTTGAAAAGGTCATGACGAATACGATTAAGTGTACGGTTCGCTACTAACATCATGCATCGTTGATAAGCATACGTTGCACATACTCCAACAAGGTAAATACCACCCATAAAGATAAGCATAAAAATAAAAGGTTTTAAGTCTTCTAAGCTAGGAGATTTCTGAATAAATGGTACGATATAATCATTAATTACTGGTTTTAATAAATAGTTTCCTGCGATTGTAGCACAACTACTTATGAGGATAAAACATAGAACTGCGAAAAATAAGAGACGAGATGCACATAAATATTGCAATATACGCCATAAAGTAGCTCTTATATTTTGTGGTTTTTTCTTATTTCCTTGACTCATTCATGCATCACTCCTTTCTGTTGAGAATAATAAACTTCTTGATAAATTTGATTGTTTTGTAGTAATTCATCATGGGTTCCTATTGCTTGTATTTGTCCATCTTCTAATACAAGGATACGATCAGCATCTTGTATAGAAGAGATACGTTGGGCAATAATGATGGTTGTTGTATCTTTTAAGTTTTCACGGAAAGCTTTTCGTATATTCGCATCGGTAGTTGTATCAACAGCACTTGTACTATCATCTAAAATAATAATTTTTGGTTTTTTGATAAGAGCTCTTGCGATACAAAGACGTTGCTTTTGCCCCCCAGAAACATTTCCTCCACCTTGTTCTAATTCAGTTTCATAACCGTGTGGAAAGCTCGTAATAAAATCATGAGCACAAGCAGCTTTACAAGCTTCTTCTAATTGTTCTTGTGTAGCATGTTCATTTCCCCAGCGTAAGTTTTCCGCAATCGTTCCTGTAAATAAGGTGTTTTTTTGTAATACCATAGCTACTGCATCTCGTAAGCTATGAAGACTGTATTCTTTTACGTTTCTTCCACCTACATAAACATTTCCGAAAGAAGTATCGTAAAGACGAGGAATTAATTGTACTAAAGATGTTTTAGAAGAACCTGTTCCTCCTAAAATACCAATCGTTTCCCCAGATGCAATAGAGAGGTTAATATTCTTTAATACATATTCTTCACTATCTTTTTTATAAGAGAAAGCCACATTTTCAAAGCGAATAGATCCATCATGCACTTCATGAAGTTGTACATCTTCTCCATCACAAATATCAATTGGTTCATTGAATACTTCTACAATACGCTCCATAGAAGCACTAGAAATTAAAACATTGACAAAAACCATAGAAATCATTAATAAAGACATTAAGATTTGTGTCACATAAGCGATAAAACTAATAAGCTCACCTGTTAACATGGTTCCACCAATAACCATATTTCCACCAAACCATAAAATAGTAATAATACAGAAATAGCTAGCAAGTTGCATAATTGGCATATTAAAGATAACAATTTTTTCAGCTTTTAAACTTGCTTGCATCAAAGCATCATTGGATTGTTTAAACTTCGCTTTTTCATAAACAGAGCGAACAAATGCCTTTACAACACGAATCGAAATTAAATTCTCTTGTACAGAGGCATTTAGATTGTCATATTTTTGTAACATGATTTCAAATTTAGGAAATGCTTTATGAATAATGAAAAATAAAGATACTCCTAAAATAGGAATGACAATTAGAAAAATCCAAACAAGTTGCATGTTAATGGAAGCGGCGATAATCGTTGCACAAATTAACATGACAGGGGCACGAAAGGCCATTTTGTTTAACATTAAAAAAGTTGTCTGTAAGTTGTTTACATCCGTTGTACAGCGAGTCACAAGTGATGCGGTTGAAAATTTGTCAATATTAGAAAATGAAAAATCTTGAATTTTATCAAATAATCCTTTTCGTATTTGACTTCCAAACCCCATCCCTGCAAGGGCGGAAAAGCGAGCTGCTGCAACACCGAGTAATAAAGAGATAATGGACATCACAAACATAAAGATTCCTAATTGAACAACATAAGTAATATCTTTATTCGCAATTCCATAATCAATAATTTTAGCCATTAAAAAGGGCATAAAAATTTCAATAGCTGCTTCTGCAACGATACAAATAACACCTAGAATGGCATATTTTTCGAATCCTTTTAAATAAGGTCGTAAGACTTTGATCATTCACATTCCTCCTTTAAATTTTCAATATTATGTGTCAAAGTAAGCAAGATATCATAAAGAAATTGTTTTTCATCTTCGCTAATACCTTTAAATACTTTTTGATCCATTTCATCAAATGCTAGACGGCATCGATTACAAATTTCATTTCCTTGAGGACTAATGGATACTCGTGTACATCTTTGATCGGTTTGTGATGCTTCTTTTAGTAAATATCCATTTTTCACAAGGCGTTTAATACTTGTCGCAATGGAAGGGGGAGATACTTTTAAAATATCCACTAGTTCTTTTTGTGTACAATATCCTTTTTTTTGAATTTCTTCTAAAATAGGAGCTTGTCCCCAAAAAAGACCTTCTTTTTCCATAATTTGTTGTAGTTGTTTACGATGCAAATGTTGAAATTTTCGCATTGTTTGAATAAGCTCACGTATTTCCATACATATACCCTCCAATTACTTAGTTGACTAACTATTAATCAACTAAGTAATTTTATGTGATATTGTACAACTTGTCAAGTTATAAAAAATGAAAATTTTATAGATATATTTGAAATTACGATCTTTTTTTGCTTATAATAGAAAGAAAGGCAAAGAGAAAGAAGGGGTTCATGTGACAATTCGGCATTTAAAAATTTTTGTGACTGTTGTAAAATGTGGAAAAATGAGAGAGGCAGCCAATACTTTATTTTTATCACAGCCAACCATTAGTCAGGCAATCCGTGAATTGGAAGCGCATTATGGTGTAAAGTTATTTGAACGTTTATCTCATAAATTATATGTAACACAAGATGGGGAGCGCTTATTTCAACAGGCCCAACATATTATAGATGCTTTTGAAGGCTTAGATGCTGTGATGAAACAAGCTGCTTCATCTTCGGTATTGCGTATTGGGGGAAGTGTAACGGTTGGGACATGTTTACTACATACGCTTGTCACACAATTAGAGTCTTCTTTAGAACATATAGAAGCTAAGGTTGTTATTAATAATACTTCTCATATTGAGGAGCAGATTTTAAATAATACGATTGATATTGGAGTTGTAGAAGGGTTAGTTAAAAATAAAAATTTTATGAATATTCCTATATATGAAGATGAGTTAGTCATTGTAGCAGGTAAAGAACATCCTTTTTATCAAGTTAAAGAGTTATCTATCTCACAATTAGAAGGACAAGCCTTTGTATCTCGAGAAGAAGGAAGTATTGAGCGTAATCAATATGAACAGTATCTTTTAGAAAATGGAATTGAGTTAAAACAGGCATGGAGTTGTACTAACACTGATGCGATTAAAAGAGCTGTGATGAATGGAAGAGGACTTGCGATATTATCAAAATTGCTAGTTGAAAAAGAAGTAGCAAAAAAAGAGTTATCGATCGTTACGATAAAAGATATAAAAATGAGCCGAGATATTCAACTCATCTATCATAAAGATAAGTTTCTATCTCAGCCCATGCAAACATTTATTTCAATATGCCAAGCGCTTAGCCTGCCATCCAAATAAGCCAATAAAGAAAGGTTCCAATCACACCACTTCCAAAAATAACGGTAATGGCTCCAAGTTTATATTTGCGTAGTAAGTATAAACCACCGACAAATAATAAACATTCTACCCAACGGAAATTTGATAAGATGATATGTTCTTTTTCCGCTTGGAAAACTCCTAAAAATAAAATAGATAAACCAGCAGAAGCAATTAATGCAACAACCGCAGGTCTTAATGCGGATAATACAGTTTGTACTCCTGAAAAGTTACGGTATTTGTAATAGAAGTGTGCTAATAATAAACAAATAATGAAAGAGGGAATAATAACTCCTAAAGTACATATGATAGCACCAAAAACCCCAGAAAGTCTTGTCCCAACAAAAGTGGCAGAATTAATAGAAATAGGACCAGGTGTCATTTCAGCAACTGTAATTAAATCACTAAATTCTGCTAATGTCATAAGTTTGTGTAAATCAACAATTTGATGTTGAATAAGAGGAATAGCGGCATATCCTCCTCCTACACTAAATAGTCCAATTTGTAAGAAACTTAAAAATAATGTGAGAATCATGCTTCTGTTCTCCTTTCTTTCCATAGGTTCCATAATAAATCCGCAATTCCAATTCCTAAGCAGCAAAGAATGACAATCATAGCACTGATATCAAAGAAATATGTGCAAATGAAAGCGACAATCATTAAACCGATATATAAAGCTTTTTTTGCTTTAAATACATGACTTGCTAAATTAATAACAACATCTAAAATAACTGCTGCAACTCCTGCTCTCATTACTTGTAGAGCAATTGCGATAATTGGATTCTCACGAAATTGTGTATAAAATACAGAAATAACAGAGATAATAACCATTGGTGGAATTGCTGTACCTAAAACAGCTACTAATGATCCAATGATTCCATACATACGATAACCGATAATAACCGAAGCATTAATAGGAATAGGTCCAGGAGATGATTGTGAAATGGCTGTAATATCTAACATTTCTTCTTCTCCAAACCAATTTAACTCTTCAACAAATTTTTTCTTCATTAAAGAAACAATAACGAAACCACCACCGAATGTAAAGGCACTCAATAAAAAGGTAGACTTAAATAATTGCCAAAGCATTGGACGTGGGTTTTCTACTTTTTGCATATATATCCTCCTTATTTGTCACGAACTTTAATATCATATAATAGAAAATAATACATGTAAAATACAAAATTCTTATCAATTCGATAGGTAAAACTTACAATTTCATAAAAGAAGCTTTTTTTAATTATCTTATATGGGTATTCTATGGTATGATAAAGTCATCTATTGTGAGGTTGAAAAGATGAATGATAAGTTTTTAAAACGTATGAAAGTATTGTTGGAAGATGATTATGAAGAATATGTCGATACTTTACAAAAGCCAGCTTATCGAGGCTTAAGAGTTAATACTTTGAAAGTAAGTGTGGATGATTTTTGTGCCTTTCCTATATGTCCACTTGAAAAGACACCTTTTTGTAAAGAAGCATTTTATATCCCTTCGGATACGGTAAGTATAGGAAATCATCCATATCATACAGCTGGATTATTTTATGTTCAAGAACCTTCCGCTACAAGTGCAGTAGAAGTTCTAGATGTGAAAGAAGGCGATTGGGTATTAGATTTATGTGCTGCCCCTGGGGGAAAGAGTTCACAAATAGGAATTAAATTAAATCATACAGGTTTTTTAGTGAGTAATGAAATCGATCATCATCGATCACAAATTTTGCTTTCAAATATGGAGCGTATAGGGCTTAGTGAAAATATGATTGTAAGTGCGAATCCTGCGATGGTATGTGATGCTTTTCAAGGGCATTTTGATAAAGTGCTCGTTGATGCTCCTTGTAGTGGAGAGGGAATGTTTAAGAAGCATACCAAAGCTATGGATGAGTGGAGTGAAGAAAATGTGCTTGCTTGTAAACAGCGACAATTGCATATTTTAGATAGTGCATATAAAGCTTTAAAAAAAGATGGTGTTTTAGTTTATTCGACTTGCACATATGCACAGGAAGAAAATGAGGAAGTGGTTTATACTTTTTTAAAAACATATCCAGATATGGAATTAGTAGATTGCGGAGTTTTTTTTGGACGTGAAGGGATTGCATATAAAGATTTGGATGTGAAAAAGGTACGTCGTATTTTTCCAATGGATAAAGGGGAAGGGCATTTTATTGCAAAGTTTCAAAGAAAGAGTGAAAATACAGCGGTAAAATTAAAGACGATGGTATCTAAAACAATGACCCCTTATGGAAAAGCTTTTTTACAAGAACATGGAAATTTCGATGATTTTTATGTTAAGTATGATCAAGATAAATTATATTTGTGTAAACAACCTTTTTTTGATTTGAAAAAGATAAAAGTATTGCGTCAAGGGATTTTGTGTGGGGAAGTAAAAAAGCAGCGTTTTGAACCTCATCAACATTTCTATATGGCTGCACTTCTTAAGCCATGGCATAAACAAAGTGTTTCTTTGAATGATGAGCAATGTGAACAATTTTTTGAAGGAAATGTGTTAGCGATTGCAGGCTATAAAGGATTTGTTAGTCTTAGTTATCATGGACATATTGTTGGCTTTGGAAAAGGGGATGGAAAGGTAATTAAAAATAAGCTACCGAAAGGATTGCGGTGCAAAGTTTCTTTAAAGAAAGCTAGAAGCGTGTAATTTATGTTGCATGCTTTTTTATTATAAAAATTTCATAGGCGAGTTTCCTTTTTTTCAAAATCTTCGTTATTTTGCCTATTTTGGCTTTTTTTTATGTCATAGGATACGTTGAGATGTGAAAATCTCAGAAAAGGAGGATTTATTTTATGAATAATCGTAATGGATGTTGTAGTCAACGCCGTAATTCTTGTTCTTGTAGAGGGGAAAGAATTCGCGTAGGAGAAGGTAGTAATTCTTATCGCAATGAACGTCGTAATCGTTGTTGCGAGAACACATGTCGTCCACGTACATGTGAACAAAAATCATGTGCACGTTTACGTGCGGAAGAAAGATGCCGCAATAACTTTAACCGTTGCATGAGAAACGCAAGAAATGTAGATAACAATTGTGGATGTGGAAGAGGTTTTAGCCGTTTTGAAGAAGATTTCTATACGTTTAGTAATGATGGAAGATGTAACCGTCGTTGTCATTCTTGTGGATGCAATGATTTTTCTACTTTCAATGATTTTGAAAGTTACAATGATGAATTTGAATGTTGCGATGATGATTATGATGACTTTGATTCCATCGATCAAGGGTTATACAATGCTTCCTTAAGTATGGCATATGTTCCAAGACAAAGATGGAGATGTACATTTAGACGTGAAGAAGGATTTTGTAAAGGTACTATATTTCCTGAGTTATACAAACCATTTTGTTCAAGAGGAGGGAAATAAGATGCGAAACCGTTGTGAGTTATTAAGAAGAATTCAAACGTATGATTTCAATATGCAAGAAGCTGCTTTATTTTTACACACAAATCCTTGCAACCGCAGAGCAATGGAATATTATAATTTCTATCGCTGTTTAAGTGAAAGAGCAAAAAGAGAATATGAAAGAAGTTTTGGTCCTTTAACAAATCGCTCTAATAACTATAGCTGTAATTGGCAATATATATACGAACCATGGCCATGGGAAAGAGAGGTATAATTTATGTGGGTATATGAAAAGAAATTGCAATTTCCAGTAAATATTTCAAGACCAGATCCTAAATTGGCAAAAGCTATTATTACACAGATTGGTGGACCAGATGGAGAAATGGCTGCCGCAATGCGCTACCTTCATCAAAGATATACAATGCCTCTTCGTGAAGTAAGAGCTATTCTTACTGACATTGGGACAGAAGAGTTAGCACACTTAGAAATGATTGGAGCTATCGTTTATCAATTAACAAGAAACTTATCTGTAGAACAAATTCGTGAAGCTGGTTTTGATCAATATTTTGTTGATCACACAACAGGAGTATATCCACAAGGAGCATCAGGAACTGCTTTTAGTGCATCAGTACTACAATCAAAAGGAGATCCTATTGCTGATTTAATGGAGAACTTAGCAGCTGAACAAAAAGCTAGAGCGACATATGATAATATTCTTCGTCTAACAGATGATCCAGAAGTTAGAAAACCTATTGAATTTTTACGTGCACGTGAAATTGTGCATTTCCAACGTTTTGGAGAAGCGCTACGCTTATTGCAACGTCATTTAAATAGCTGTAATTATTATCAATCCAATGCATCTTTCGATCACGTAAGAGGCATTGAAATTGAAAGAAATACATGCTGTGTAAATGGTAGAAACTGTGATCGTGATTGCGCTTGTAGAAGTGGACATGATCGTGAATGTTGTCAAAGAAATAACAATTGCGGTTGTGAATCTAACCATAACTGTTGCCAACAAAACCGTAGTTGTGGATGTGAATCCAATGATAACTATTATGAAAATGCCAATGAATACGCTAATGAATATACATGCAATCAAGGTTGTTGCGAAAGAAGTCATGACTGCTGTGAAAGAGATCGTGACTGTGATTGTGAAAATACCATTTTATAATTCATGTTTAAATAACAATAAACTGCTCATAAATAAGCCTACACGAAAAAGAGAATCTTGCTCATGGATTCTCTTTTTGTTTTTATCTATGGTATGATAGAGGAGTATGAGGTGATGATTATGAAAGATATACAATATATTATTTGGGATTGGAATGGAACTTTGTTGAATGATGTGTCTTTATGTATAACAGCTATCAATCATTTATTATCTCAAGAAGGGATACCTACGGTATTAGATAAAGAGGCATATCAAAAAGTATTTCAATTTCCGATTATTCAATATTATGAAAAATTAGGGTTTGATTTTACAAAATCTTCTTTTGATACTTTATCAAATCAATATATGGCTTATTATCAACCAAAGAGTTTACAATGTGAGTTGCATGAAGGTGCTTATGATGTACTTGCAAACTTTCATAAACAAGGTTATAAACAAGCTATTCTCTCTGCTAGTAAATTAGAAAATTTATTAATCCAAGTACGTCAATACGATATAACAGAGTATTTTGATCATATTTTAGGGTTGGATAATATTCATGCGCACAGTAAGTTACAACTTGCAAAAAACTTTTTTTCATCGTTACACATAGATAAGGAACATGTTGTCGTTATTGGAGATAGTGTACATGATAGTGAGGTAGCGAAACAGTTAGGATGTCACTGTATTTTAATTGCGAATGGCCATGAGCATAAAGATAAGTTATTACAAACAGGTTGTTGTGTAGTGGATACGATTGAGGAGGTAGCTTCCATCTTAAAAAAAGAAAGCAAGTGAGATAGAAGGGAGACTGGGAAAGGAGAGAGTCTATGAGAGAGCTAGTCATAGGGAAAAATGATGCCGATCAGCGCGTAGATAAGTTTTTAAGTAAGGCAATACCACTACTTCCTAAAAGTTTGATGTATAAAAGTATTCGTAATAAAAAAATTAAAGTGAATCGAAAAAGATGTGAAATCGCACAACGATTACAAGAAGGCGATCGTATCCAGCTTTTTATTGCAGAAGAGTTTTTTCAAACGATGGAATCTTATCGCTTTTTACAAGTAAAGCCAACATTATCTATTGTATATGAAGATGAGCATTTATTAATTGTCAATAAACCAGTTGGTTTATTAGCACATAGTGATACTTCGCAAATACAAGATACGTTATTAGATCGTATCCAGCACTATTTATATAAAAAACGCGAATATGATCCTAGCAAAGAGCATAGCTTTGCACCTAGTTTATGCCATCGTATTGATCGTAATACACAAGGAATTGTAATTGCAGCTAAAGATGCAGCAACACTGAGAAGTATCAATGAACAAATACGTTTACATACCTTAGAAAAGAAATATCTTTGTATCGTGGAAGGACATTTTCAAATAAAAGAAGATACCCTTATTCTTTACCATAGAAAAGAGAAAGGGAATAAAGTGCAAATACAAGCTCATGCACAAGAGGGTTATCAAGAAACGAAAACAGCCTATAAAGTGTTAAAAGAAGGAAAAGGATATTCTTTAGTGGAAATTAATCTTTTAACAGGAAAATCTCATCAAATTCGTGCTGTTATGTCTTATATTAAGCACCCATTACTGGGCGATCGAAAGTATGGTGCTAAGAAAAGTGATTATCCTTATCAAGCATTATGTGCTTATCAAGTTACTTTTCCATTTCAAAATACAAAGGATATCTTATCATATATGAGTCAAAAGCAAATTACTTTGGAAAATATTGACTTATATACTTATTTTGAACAACATTTTTTATAGAAAGTAAAAAATGATAATTTTTTAGCAAGATATAAATTTTTTCTTGCTTTTTTATTTTTTGAGGAGTAATATGTTTTCTAGGCCCTAAAAAATAGAATATAAGATACTTTTATTATAAAAGGTAAAAAGTCAAAAAGAGGGGAAGAAATAATAAAAGTATGGATATATGCATATTTTCACATCCACAATAAAAATAAAGGATTGATGGAGCAAAATAAGGGTTAAAGTGGCGAGAGTATTTCATGAACTTGAGCCTATGGTAAATAGGAAAAGGAGGCGTGCTTTTGAAAAATATAATTAGAAAAATTATCGAAAGTGACAGGGAAGCTAGAGAGAAAGTAGAGCGTGTAAAAGAAGAGCGTCAAAATATACAAAGCTCTCTACAATCAAAGGCCAAAGATATTGCAGAGGAATATCGACAACAAGCTCTTGCACGTGTTTCAGAACAAAAAACATTACTAGAAACATCATTACAACAGCATACATCAAAGGCCAAAGATGAATATGACAAAGCAGTTGCTAGCTTACAAGAACAATTTGAAGCTAACCAAAAACAATGGGTCGATGAGATTGTGAAACATTGTTTACAAAGCTAGTAAGGTAGGTTGTAAAGGAGGTGTTATCTGTGCATGCGTTAGCGAATGGTGCGATTAGTACAAAAGCAAAAGCGATGTATGGGCAACGATTAAAGAAAAGTGATTATGATGAGCTTATACGAAAACGCAGTGTTTCAGAAATAACAAGCTATTTAAAAAATGAAACAATCTATGGGGAAGCTTTGAAAGATATACAAGAAATGAGTGTTCACAGGGGACAATTAGAAGAAATTTTAAGGCGCCATGTCTTTATGAAGCTTATGAAATTAATTCGTTACGCTGGCAAAAAAGGACACTCCTTTTATGAACTTCATTTGCACCAAGTAGAAATAGATTGTATTTTAGCTTGTATTCGAGCCTTGATAACAAAGCAGTTTATGGAATCGATTGCAGATATGCCTTTATTTTTAGATCGATATACAAAAGTAAATTTTGTAAAATTGGCAAAGGCCAAAAATTATGATGACCTTTTAGAAGCAGTAAAAAAGTCCATATTTTATAAAACACTTTTACAATTTCATATAGATAATGAAGAATTTTCTTATACGAAATTAGAAGCTGCTTTGCAAAAAACATATTATCAACATGTGTTTCAAATTGTCGAAAAAAACTTTAAAGGAAAGACAAAAGAAAATATTTTGCATATTTATAAAACCAATATAGAGCTTTCCAATATTACGAAAATTTATCGTTATAAAAAATTTTTTCAGGCAAAACCAGAAGAAATTAAAGAGAGTTTATTAGAGGTGAAATCAAGATTATCTTCCTCTATGCTCACTCAGCTTATAGAGGCGAGTAGTGCTGAAGAAATGTTGAAATTATTAGAGAAAAGTAATTACCACTTGTATGTAGATCAACAAGATTTTGTTTTTATTGAATATTATAGTGAGCAAATAAAATATCATCTTGCGCGTAGATATATGAATTTTTCTACAGCTGCTCCTTTAGTATTTTGTGCTTATTATTTTTTAGCGACATTAGAGATTGAAAATTTATTCAATATTATTGAAGGTGTTCGCTATCATGTAGCAAGCGAAGAAATTGAAAGAATGCTTATTTATTAAGAAAGGAGGATACATATGGCAATTGCGAAAATGAAGTTAATGAATATTATAGCAGATAAGAAATATTTGGAAGAAGTCCTCTTGCGCTTTCATGAACTAGATAATTTTCATCCGGAGTTAGCTAGTAAAATTGTAGATCGTGTTCATGGATTAACGGTATTACAAGATGAAAACCCATATACGGAAATTATGAATCGTTTTCAAGATATTTCAATGGAAATGGGAGTAAGTCTTCATTCAAGTAATGTAAAGAGTAAAGATTGTGATTTATCCAAAGTAAAGAAGTACATAGAAGGTGTTTATGAAGAATATAAACAAATTGCTATGGTAAAAAAAGAACTTTTAGAAGTTATTCAAGAAAATAAAGATGCACTTGCACAATTAGAAAATATTGAAAGTATTGATATTTCATTAGATGATATTTTTTCTTGTAAATATATAAGAGTACGTTTTGGACGTTTGCCACTCGATAGTATTTATAAATTACAATTTTATAAAAATCATCCATTTATTTTCAATTCTTTTAATACGGATCATAATTATAGTTGGTGTGTTTATTTCACAACTCCAAAATATGAAGGGGAAGTCGATAATATTTTCTCTTCGCTATATTTTGAGCGTATTCGTATACCGGATTTTGTACATGGTACTCCTGGAAAAGCAAAAGAAATGTTACGTTCAGAAATTGAAAATGATTATGTACAATTATCTTATGTAGATAAAAAATTAGAAGAGATACTTGCTTCTTGTAGAGATCATTTTAGTGATATTCAAGCAGAATTAACATTCTTAAATTGTACGTTTGCAGCACGTAAATATGTTGTTAATTTAGGAGAACGTTTTTCGATTACAGGCTTTGTAGCAGAAGATGATGTAGAAAATGTAAAGACGATGTTTCAAGATCTTCCTGAGGTGGAATTAGAAGTTTTACCTGCGCATAGCGATAAGCGATTAACACCACCAACAAAGTTAAAAAATGGTTGGTTTACACGCCCTTTTGCTATGTTTGTGGAAATGTATGGAATGCCAAATTACAAAGGGATTGACCCTACACCGTTTGTAGCATTAACTTATACTCTTTTATTTGGAGTGATGTTTGGAGATGTCGGACAAGGGATTGTTTTAAGCCTTGTAGGATATCTTGCTTATAAATGGAAAGGTATGAAACTTGGAGAGGTAGGAGTTCGTATTGGACTTTCCTCAACATTCTTTGGTTTTGTTTTTGGATCTGTATTTGGAAATGAAGAATTGTTGAATCCAATGTTTTATGCTCTTGGGTTTGAAGAAAAACCGATTCATGTTATGGGAAGTAACTTTATTATGCCGCTTTTGATTATGGCTATAGGTATAGGAGTTATCTTAATTATTTGTAGTATATGTATTAATTTATATATTAACTTTAAGAAAAAAGACTATGGAGCGTTCTTTTTCTCCCCAAATGGTCTTGCAGGAATTACTTTTTATGCAGGCTTAATTGGTGGAGCAGTAGCACAATTCATGTTTGGAATACCAGTTTTCAATATTATTTATATTTTATGTATTATTGTATTACCACTCATTTTAATGTTTTTTCAAGAGCCATTGCAACATAAGTTAGAAGGAAAAGCAATGTTTCCAGAAGGATTTGGAGGCTTTTTCACACAAAGTTTCTTTGAGCTTTTTGAAATATGTTTATCTTTCATTACAAATACCATTTCTTATTTACGTGTAGGTGGATTTGTTTTATCCCATGCTGGGATGATGCTTGTTGTAACCTTGCTTATGGAAATGTCTGGTGGAGCAGGTATTATTGTGGCAATCATCGGAAATATATTTGTTATGTGTCTTGAAGGTATGATTGTTGGAATACAGGTATTGCGATTAGAGTTTTATGAAATGTTTTCACGTTACTTTACAGGTGATGGGATTGCATTTAAATCATTAAAAGATAATTAAACGGAGGAATAAAATTATGTTAAACACAATGGAATTATTATTACCACTTATTATAATCGTATTAATTAGTTTACCTTTAGTAGCTGTATTTAAAGGAACAGCAAGTAAAAGAAGTGCAAAAATTCGTTTAGCTACGCACATTGGATTATTTTTTATGCTAGTAGCTGGAGTTCTTGTTTACCAAATAAATGGAGCACAAGTTCTTGCATCTGAAGCTGCAGCAACTGCAACAGATGCTATGACGGGAAGTATTGCACAAGGGTTAGGATTTATTGCTGCTGCTTTAGCAACAGGACTTTCTGCATTAGGAGCAGGGATTGCAGTTGCGGCTGCTGCACCTGCTGCCATTGGAGCTTTCTCTGAAAATGAGAAAAACTTTGGTAAGGCATTGATCTTCGTTGCCCTAGGAGAAGGGGTTGCGATTTATGGGTTAATTATTTCTATTTTGATTATTATGATTAAACTATAATAAAAGAGGAAAGATTATGAAATTTTTTCTTCTTAGCGATAATATCGATACACAGATGGGACTTCGCTTGGCGGGAATTGAAGGAGTTGTGCTTCATGAACGCCAAGAAGTTTTATCAACATTAGAAAATATTATACAAAGACAAGATATAGGGATTGTATTAATGACAACAAAACTTGTGAAGACATGTCCTGATGTAATCTCAGAAATGAAATTAAAGTTAAAAAAACCGCTAATTGTGGAAATTCCTGATCGTCATGGTTCTGCTAAAATTGGAGAAACGATTGATGCATATGTGAGTGAAGCAATTGGGGTTAAACTATGAGGTGTAATATGCAAATACAAAATGAGGATTTTGAAACTTATTTTAAAGAAGAAATTCAAGATGTATCAAATCTTGAAATAGAATCACTACGCCAAGAAATGGAACATATTCAAGCATCGATACTAAAAGAAATGCGTGAAGATGCACAAAAGAAAGCAGATCTTTTATTAGAACAAGAATTGCAAGAGTTAAAAAGTGATTATGCGACCAAAATAAGTCAAGTGGGCACGGATTATCATAAATTGTTAATGAAGAAAAGAGATGAATTAGCTACTTGTGTTTTTGAAAATGTAAAAAAAGAATTGCAAGTATTTGTAGATAGTGAACAATATGTACCTTTCTTAATGAAAAAAATAGAGCAAGTAAAAGAAGAATTGCCGTATAAAGCTATTTTGTATGTAGGCAAAAAAGATGAGAAGTTTCTTGAAGAAATGCTTACAAAATGTTATCAAGGAACAGAAGGTAAAATAGATCCTCATATTCAAATAGGAGGTTTTCGCTTAGAGTATGAAGATCGAGGAGTTATTGTTGATGAAACACTTGATTTTCATTTAGAAAAAGAAAAAGAGTGGTTTTATACAAATTCTGGGCTTAAAATTCGCTAAAAGAGAAGAAGCTCGAAATGAGGTGAAAATGTGAGCGAAAATGTAATATATTCGATTAATGGACCTGTTGTTACAGTAAAGGATACAACTGATTTTTCCATGTTAGAAATGGTTTATGTTGGTCATAAAAGGTTGATGGGAGAAGTAATCTCAGTAAAAAAAGAAGCGACTACAATTCAGGTTTATGAATCAACAACAGGGTTGCGTCCTAATGAACCTGTATATCCAACAGGAAATCCTATTTCAGTAACTTTAGGTCCTGGTATTTTACGTAATATATTTGATGGGGTAGAAAGACCTTTGAAAGTTATTGCAGAACAATCAGGAGCTTTTATACCAACTGGAAGTAATGTAGAACCTTTGGATATTGAAAAAGAATGGGATGTTCAATTAAAGGTAAAAGTAGGAGATCATGTTTGTGGTGGAATGGTGTATGCAACATTACCAGAGACGGATTTAATTGAACACCGTTGTATGATTCATCCATCATTAAAAGGGACTATTATTGAAGTACAACCAAATGGTAAATATAAAATTAATGATTGTGTAGCAAAAGTACAAGATGAACAAGGACAAATTCATACATTAACGCTTTGTCAAAAATGGCCAATTAAGCAAGCAAGACCAGTGCAAGAGCGTTTATCTATTAGTGTTCCTTTAATTACAGGGCAACGTGTTATCGATACACTATTTCCTATTGCTAAAGGAGGAACTGCTGCTGTTCCTGGAGGATTTGGAACAGGGAAGACGATGACGCAACACCAACTTGCAAAATGGTGTGATGCCGATATTATTGTTTATGTAGGTTGTGGAGAACGTGGAAATGAGATGACACAAGTTCTTGAGGAATTCTCAGAATTGATTGACCCAAAATCCAAAAAACCATTAACCGATCGTACTGTATTAATTGCCAATACGTCTAATATGCCAGTTGCGGCGAGGGAAGCAAGTATTTATACAGGATTAACATTAGCGGAGTATTATCGTGATATGGGATACCATGTAGCGATTATGGCCGATTCTACAAGTCGATGGGCAGAAGCACTTCGTGAAATTAGTGGGCGTTTAGAAGAAATGCCTGCTGAAGAAGGATTTCCTGCTTATTTGCCTTCTCGTATTTCTCAATTTTATGAACGTGCTGGTTATATGAATACGCTTAATGGAAGCATTGGTTCAGTATCGATTATAGGTGCGGTATCTCCACAAGGAGCTGATTTTTCAGAACCTGTTACCCAAAATACAAAGCGTTTTGTTCGCTGTTTCTGGGCATTAGATAAAGCTCTTGCTTATGCACGTCATTATGCAGCGATTAACTGGAATCAAAGTTATTCCGAATATGTAACCGATTTAGCGAAATGGTACAACAAAAATGTCGATCCTCGTTTTTTACATAATCGACAACAAATCATGACTTTATTAGCTGAAGAAACAAAACTTATGGAAATTGTGAAGCTTATTGGAAGTGATGTTTTACCTGATGATCAAAAATTAGTTATTGAGATCAGTAAAGTCATTCGTATTGGTTTCCTTCAACAAAATGCATTTCATAAGGAAGATACTTATGTGCCTTTAGAAAAGCAGTTGAAAATGATGGATGTGATTTTACATTTATATAAACGAGCTAAAGATATTATTGTACAAGGAAAACCTTTAAGTGAAGTGATGAAGCTTGGGTTATTTGAAAAGCTAATGAAGATGAAATATGATATTCCTAATGATAATATTCAGCAATTGGATGCTTATCTTACGATAATAGATGAAGCAATTGCAACGATTCAATAATGGTAGAAAGGAGGAGTTTGTATGCGTCTACAATATGTAGGTTTAAGTGAAATCAATGGTCCTCTTATCTTTTTAGATAATGTAGAAGGTGTTCATTTTGAAGAACTTGTTGAAATTTCCTGTCAAGATGGAAGCACTCGTATGGGAAGAGTAGTAGAAATTGAAGGAAAGCGTGCTGTAATTCAGGTATTTGAAGGTACAAGCCATATGTCTTTGAAAAATACGAAGACACATTTTTTAGGCAAACCTATGGAAATGCCTTTATCAAAAGAGCTTCTTGGTCGTATTTTTAATGGAGCTGGACAGCCTATTGATGGACTTGGTGAAGTATATGCACAAAAAAGTGGAGATATTAATGGACAACCATTAAATCCTGTATCAAGGGTATATCCACGTAACTATATTAATACAGGTATTTCAAGTATTGATGCATTGACGACGCTGATCCGTGGACAAAAATTACCAATTTTTTCAGGGTCTGGGATGCCACATAATGAATTAGCTGTACAAATTGTTAAACAAGCGAAAATAGCTGAGAAAGATAGCAAAAATTTTGCGATTGTGTTTGCGGCTATGGGTGTAAAAAATGATGTTGCGGATTATTTTAAACGCTCATTTCAAGAAGCAGGTGTTATGGACAAAGTCGTGATGTTCTTGAATTTA
>CAMWMY010000004.1 GCA_947175465.1 uncultured Erysipelotrichaceae bacterium
CCCCCCCCTTTTTTTTTTTCAACCATAAGACGGCATACGACATTCGCCTTAGTCTCGTGGGCTCGGATTTGTGTATAAGAGACATATCTTGAACTGGTAAAGTAGCATCCAATTCTAAAACAGGACAATTAATAAATTGCATCTGCTTAGCAATATGTTCTTCGCCTCGGGCTAAAACTTTATTGTGAAATTTCTGCTGAGATTCATATAAATCGCCACCTATAGAAACCCTGTTTCCGAATTTAGCTTCTTCACGCTTTCTTATTCGTTTCATTCTTATATTGAGAGGGGCTTTTAAAACAACAGCAAATTTACATATAGAGGTTATCTCTTCACCCCAATCACAATTAACAGTTTCCAGCACAAAATGATTATGTTTAACGATATCATTCAACATAAGTTTTTTAGTTTGCTCGTGAGTGTGAAATTTTGAATACGGTATATCACTATCAATAAAATAATAATCTTCCACATCCATACTATAATAATTCAATTTCTCAGCAAGTAATTTGCAAACAGTAGATTTTCCGCAACCATTTAATCCTGTAATTATAATTCCTACAGGTAAAAGGGAAATTTCTCCGTTATTTGTAGTATTTTTCAATTCCTCCAAACCCCTTGATTATTTTGTTCTCTCTTGTTTTGTTAATAAAGTTTTCCAAACGCTTTTTGAATTCCAAAGGACGCTTCCTCGCTGCATCAATATAGGCAATTCTGATTCTTTTGTATGCTTCAGGAAATTTTTCATAGTTCTTCCAAACTATATCCTCTCTCCTTATCTCCTCAATAATATCAGCAGGAAAGTCATAAGGAATTTTAATTATTTCAAGAATACTCTCTCTGACTTTCGAATGAATCATCCCTTTGCTTTCAAGCCAAATCAATCTTACAATATTCGCTCTGGAATATCCACTGCCTTTCTTTCTTGGAGAAAATCGCTGAATTCTGTGCAAGGAATCTAAATTCTTAATCGTGCTGTCAATCCAACCGAAGCAGAGTGCTTCTTCCACTGCATCGTTATAGGAAAGACTTTTTTCGCCTGCATTTTTCATTGAAAAAACAAACCATATTTCATTTTCTTTTTCAAAATTTTCAGCAAGCCAGTCTCTCCACTCCATCCTTTCGCTTGTATAAAAAGTTTTTAAAGGCTCCATTTTCTTCTCCCAAAATGATATTTCTTTGAAAACTCATAGATTAACAAATGAGTTTTAACACTTTGGTTATAGCATAATTAAAAGATTAATTCAATATTTATCCGGACTTTTAAAAACAAATATGATATCTCTTGTGTTGCGGAACGCAGGCTGCGTTTGTCGCAAAACGAAAAGGTAAAGGCAAGGAATAAAACCCTCGCCTTTACTAATATAGAACTAAATTTGCGACAATATATCTGCAACAGAATACAATACTGCTTTGCCTGAAATAATTACGCTTTCATCCATTACTTTGCAATACAGCACCCCTGTTCTTTTTGATGCCTGAAATGCAACAATATCGGTTTTACCAAGTCTATCAGCCCAATAAGGAGCAATCATACAGTGTGTTGAGCCTGTAACGGAATCTTCTACCACATCAAGCTCAGGTGCAAAGACTCTTGACACACAATCAAAGCATTTGCCTTCAGCCGTAACAGCAATACATAAACCTTCAAGCTTTTTCATTTTTTCCCGGCTCGGTTTTAAGTTCATAACAGTTTCTTCCGAATCCAATACAAGCAGTAAATCTCTATCCAAATAAGCCTCCACCGGTTTAACTCCAATCGCCTGTGCCATTTCATCTGTTACAGATATTTTACTGAGTTTGTATGCAGGAAAATCCATTTCATAAATGTCGTCTTTTCTGTTTACGGTAATTTCACCGATTTGGGTAAAAAATTTGATACTTGTTTCATTTTTTTCGTAATAATTAAATATAACAAACGCAGTACCGAGAGTTGCGTGACCGCAAAAATCAATTTCTCCGACAGGTGTAAACCAACGAAGATAATATCCATCATTTTCCGCAACAGCAAACGCAGTTTCCGAAAAATTATTTTCAGTCGCAATATTCTGCATCAATTCATCTTCTATCCATTTTTCAAGCACACAAACTGCAGCCTGATTACCTGAAAACAATTTATCTGTAAAAGCATCAACTATGTATTGTTTCATTTCCAACTCCGGTAAATATTATTTCCATGAAATTTATTATATCACATTTTTTATTTCACAACCAAATAAAATTTATACTGAATCTCTCTAAAATCTCTCACTCAATTGGCAGGATTTGGCGATTTTATGGTCTCGCAAAGTCTCAGAATAGTCTGCATTTAAAAGTTGAAAATAAATACAGAAAGAAAAAACGCACCTAAAAAGGTGCAAAAATGTGCCAAAAGGCGAAAGAAAATGGACAGCTCGGAATGAACTGTCCATCGTTGTCTGAAGAATACAAAAAAGATGTATTTGGCGATTTTTTATATGTATTCGAACCCTTTAATTTTTATAACTACTTATATAATCCTTTTACATTCCACGGCATTATAATCCATTCTCCATTATTCTTCCAAGGTAAAGCTACTTCCCTACTTTCATTTTGATAAACTACTCCGAATTCTAATAATTCATTATAATTATTCCCGTGTGATTCCCATTTAACTTCAACAAGAATTCGAGTTAGTGCACAAGCTCGCTCTTCTATTTCCTTCAACTCATAAGATATTAATTCTTTCGAAGAAAAAAAGGTTCTACATTCTCCTGCACGCTTTCTATCAGATTCTACATAAGAAAATAAATTTTTTAATAAAACAGATAATTTGCCATAATTTTTGTTTTTCCACATCAAGAACATTTCCACAATAGGAATCAAATAATTATACCCTGAACAATCATCTAATGTTGGATTTTTAGGAATATCAGATCCAATTTTAATTTGTCTTTTGTTCCAATTTCCAATATCTTTATTATTCATTCGAATTTTATTTAATCTTTTGAATGACTCTCGAATTGAAGGAAGATTTGTTTCTTCAATATATTTTTCTTTTCTTCTCTCTTCATTAGTTTTCATTTGCATCCAATCTGCTAACGCAAACATTAGAGACAAACATTTACAAGAAACATATTCATTTGCATAATTTAAATCTCTTCCATGGAGAATTCCATTTCTATAAGGTACTGTTATTTTTTCACGATTTGTTTTAGTTCTTCTCGCGTTGAATAAATCCTTCATTTTGCTTAGTCCATCATCACAACCAACTAAACAATCCCAAACACTAACATCTGTACCTTCTGCAAAAAAACCTTTACTTTTTGTGAAATCATTTACTGAACCATCAATAATTATTAGAAACAACGGAATACTTGCATAATATCTCTCTGAAAAATGGTCATTTAATGCATTTTGTATTAATTCATATCGCTCCATAAATTGTTCCGATTTATTCTTTAACCAATGTGTAATTTTTGCTACATCAGTCTTATAATAATCAATTAAAACATTCTCGCCAGTATCAATTCCCTCCTTCTCACAAGCTGTGTTTGCCGACTCCATCAATGATGTATTCATTGAATCATATGCACACCAACCCAAATCGGAAAAATTCTTATTAAAAAGTTCAATTTGAGTCGTAAGATGTTTAAGATGTTTATCCATCTCAACAATTTGTTTTCTTTTTTCTTTTGAAAAAAGAAATGATATCTTCCTCATAGTTTTAATATCATTTTGAAGTTTTTTTATACCAGGCAAATTTTCATCCATAACGTAATTCTTTCCTTTCGAATACTATCATCCTCGAAATGAGAATACAAGAAATTTTTAACTATAATTTTTTATTCACTATCCTTCTCTCTATTCAAAACCTCTAGATATCCTGCAGTAATAATACCAGAAGGAAGTGCGATAATAGCAACTCCAACAAATGCAGAAAGCATTGTAAACAATCTTCCGATTTCTGATACAGGTGTAATATCGCCATATCCTACACTTGTTAATGAAATCGCAGCCCAATATATCGCATCAAAGAAAGTATTAAATGTATCCGGCTCAATGTTAAACATTACTAATGCTGTAAACAAAACATAAAATACAGCCATAGATAACACTGCTATTAACGATTTAGATTGTTTTTTCAAAACCTCAACAAGTCTAGATACATTTCTTGAATATCTAAATATTTTGAAACTACGAAAGACCTTGAGTGTCCTTACAATTCTAAACAATCTTAAAACTTTAAATCCAGCATTTATCGGAATAAGTGACGGTAGTATCGACAACAAATCAATTATTGCCATGGGTTGAAGAGGATAAAGGACATATGATTTTACACCTTTATTTAATCTTATCTTTGCAGTAATTAATCTTAATATGTAATCAATAATAAACACAACAACTGTGGTTTTATCAATAATTTTTAAAATCATATTGTCAGATTTTATTGCTAACGGAATCATACTTGCAATAATACAAATCAGCATAACAATATCATAGAATGAACTTAACTTCGAACTTTCATTATCAGATGGTTCAATTATCTCATATAAATCTCTTAACATTGTCATTCTCCTTTTTGTATAAAATCAATACTATGTTTAATTATCTCATATCGGAATTTCATATCATTCCACATTTCAAAATCGCAATCGCAAGCTAAAAACGGGTGTGCCATAGTACACCCGTTTTTACCTCGTTTGGATGTTAAATCGATTGCATTTACTGTATCAATCCATTTTGATGGTGTCAATGTATAAGACGGAGAACGAACATCCATAATCAATTTATCAAATGCAGATTCATCAAAATTTGTATTATTATTTCGTTCCCATTCTCATAAAAATTCAACAGTATTTCTGCTACGCAGCCAGCTTTGAATCAAGTAACTTGGATTATCAGTTTAAAATTTACATATAGTATTTCTTATTAGTGGGATTTATAACGGAAAGATTCGCAGAAGTATAAAAGCATCTTAATCTCGTTCCAATTTCTTACCTACAATACTCGCATAAAACACTCCTCCAATTTTTGAATTCTGACTGGAAGAATTTCTATCCATTTCAAATCCATAAAAGAGCATTTTTATGAAATCAGTCCATGTAAACATATGTGAGTGGCAGCACTTGTTTCTTTCTAACTTAAAGTTTTCCAGCTTGTCTTTGAATAATTTCCACCAATTCTCTGTATAATCATATTCGCCAATTGACTTCATATAATTCACAAGATTTGATTCATTTTTTCTTAGAATATTTTGAATGACTCCAAGCATAAAATCAGTGTCTTTTGCTTCCTTTAAAGAAACACCATTACGCATTTTGAATTCCGGACATTGTTTCTTCAATCCTTTTATAAAATTATTTTTTATCTGTAATTCTGTCGCTTTACAGAACAGGATACCGCAACACGATGCATCCAAATTATTATCCACTTGATAAACCGGCTCCAAAAGATAATATAATTTCATACCCATCGTTAAGTTTTCCCTGATTGATTTTGGTAAATTGCTAAACTCCTCCTCTGCAGAAAATCCAAATTGCTTAAGTTGTTCTAAACTTAAGTTTTGTTTTAGAAAATCGGCACTATCCAAACTAGTAATGAAAGTTTCTGAAATAATCTCTACTGCTTCATCTTTTTCTGTATTCGCTTTAAATGTAAAAGAGACAGCACCAGGAAGCAGTTTTGACTGTTCAAGTAACAGTTCTTTTCTTTTTTCTTCTTCAATATCTTTTGATTCAATATCAGCGATTGTTTGAAGAGCCAGCGTGTCCATACTAGATTTTACTGCAGTAACATATCTATTTTTCTGCCATACTCTAATATCTCCAACTACATATAAACGATATTTTGCTCTAGTCACTGCAACATTAACAATATTGCTATTTACAAAACCTGTAACTGCGTACTTTTCTTTCTGTTTCATATCGCATCCCAACAAAAAGATAACTTCATCTGCTTCCTTTCCTTGGAATTTATGAACAGTTCCAATATTTTTATTAATCCAATTTCTCAAGATATTATATTTCTTATAAAGTTCTGAATCCTTTTTAGTTTTTGCATATTCAAGCAGATCCTTTCGTATTCCCTGCACAACTTTATTAAATGGTGCAATGATATATAGATTAGGTGTATCAGATCGTTCAAATGCCTTATTAACTAAGCTACATACTTCTGTACCTTGAGCCGGCACATAATGGTCACCAGAACCATTTTCATCTCCTGCCACATTAATCCATTGAGATGAACTTAACAAAAAGAACTTATTCTTATCTTCAGATGGTAGAAGCGTCTGTTGCTTCATAATTCCACCATAAGAAATCTTATTTGAAATATTATACATAGGCGAAATACATCGTCTATGTACTAAAAGCGGACAGCCGACCCAATCAGGATAATCTGTTCCGTTATCAAAAAAAGTTCCATATGGATTTATAATATCCGCACAGTTTTGTACTGATAACGATTTGTCTTTATAAAAACCATATAACTTTTCGGAATAAGCAGCCTTCAGCATGTTCAATTCATCTGTAACAACCGGCTCTACTTGCTTTGGATCACCAACAATAATTGCTCTTCTGGCACGATAGAGTGCACCCACAGCCATTTGTGGTTGTGCCTGTCCTGCCTCGTCGATTATGAGTGTACCTATCACACCTGGCTCATCTACATCTTTCAACAAGCTACCAACAGAAGCAAATGTTGAGGATATAACAGGAGTCAGTAAAAATAGTGTTTGTAACAATGAACCAATCATTGCTTTCCTGTCATGTTCTTGAAAAACGATACGCTCTCCATCTGTATCTTTTTCCTTTCTTAGTCCCCAATACTGACTCAAAATGTTAAGATTCGTTCGACAGCATTTTGAACTAAGCAAAAACTCTTTACTCATCTGCAATGCCAAATAAAAGAGTTTTTCACGTTCACGATTATACCGTTGTGTAGTCCACGGATTAACCAACTGAGCATTAGTTGAACGCTCTTCATCATCACTTAAAATATCTGCTATTAATTTATCATCAATAACTGCAGCATTTTCAGTATCAGAATTATTTTGAATCCAAGAAAACAAATTATCACATTTTCTCTCATAATCACTTGCCAATTCTTTCTTTTGTTCAAGCTTTTTTTGTATCTCTTGCAATTCAAAATGCAACTGCTTTTCCCGAAATTTGAGTTCATGAAACGCCTGCTGCTTTACCACAAGCATTGCCTCTGCTTCTTTCTGTTTACTGATATTTTCTCCCATTGTCTCCTTGATCTTATGAATATCAATCATAATTTGTTCAATTGATGACATATATTCGTTTGACTTATCCGTATAGGTTTTTGAGAGAGTTAGTGCCACTTGATATTTACTTGGTCGAAACAGTTTAGTAAAAATAGAAACAGAATTCTCTGCAGCTAATGCCCTTTGTTGAAATTCAGCTTTTTGTTCTTCAGCAGCGTGCTGTAAGTTCCGTAAACTGTGAACTCGAGCATATTGAGTACTGACTATAGTTGAAATTCTCTCATATTCTAAACGGCACTCTGCCATCTCTTTCTCAACTTTTGAGAATTCCTTAGAAATTGATTGCAAATTTATATTAATTTTTTGTATCTGCTTTTTACTAGATGTTTTTAATTTTTGATACGCTATTTTCTCTGTCCAAGCAATTTGAGCAATGTCTGCAATATCTGCTAGTCTATTTCTCATATCATTGACAACATTAAGCTGTGCAAGAAAGCACTCACGTGTATCCTTGTATCTTGAACATCTTTGAGCAATAGAATCACTCTTCATTAAATCATTACAAAGATATGATATTACATCATAATAAAAACTGTTTATATTCTTTTTTTTGCCCAATGGTGCAGCAATTAATCCCCATGCGTCTGCATCATTTTTTTCTGTTCCGAACAACTTTTTCGCATAACCGGTAAAATAAATTTCTGAATAATTCCCTTCACGTTTGTTATCATTCTTATAAATATGAAACTTTTCTGTTGATTGATTAGTAGAAAAAAAATTCTTGATTTCATTAAGTTGTTCTTGCATTTCCTTACTATCAGGAGAATTACCATCAGTTTTAACCTTTAAATTACTACTTATACCTTCACTCATGGGAAGTTCCTTGGTTATGTTCTCTACCGCTGTATTATTGCTTGATGTAACCAACACACCACAATTGGCAATTCGATCATTACAAAATGAATACCATTTCGGATAATAGATAGAGTACTTTCCTCCCTTATCTCCGTGCTTAAACTCATGTCCCCTAAATGCATTATCTGGTATGTCATACTGACTCAAGATTATCGCTTTTTCAACCACCTTTTCTGCAATAATCTCTTTTAACAAAGTTGTTTTTCCTGTTCCGGGAGGACCATTTACAGAGAATATCTTACCAACTTTTCCTTTTAAGCGTTGCTCATCATTGCTAATTGCAAGATTGATTGCAATCTGTTGCATAAGAGAAGGCATATATCTAGAAGGCCACTTTCCAAGCGGAGCATTACATATATTGAGAATGTTAAAAAGATCTTCAGCAAGCACATTCTTATCATTAGGATGTATAAGATTGTGCCGTTCCCATTCTCCAAACTTATTATATGGTGCACAAATATACTCAATCAATTCATTAATCATAGAATGTTTAGAATCATTATTAATATTTTTACGAACCATTTTTAAATCATTTGAAAAAAAATCATGGTTTAAACCCATATAGTTGTCTTCGTCGTATTTTTCTTTAGATTGATCATCTTTAAAGAGCTGAAAACGCATACCAATTGTGGGAACTATCACATTTTCGGATAGAAATTTACTATAAGTATTAATAATTTTTCTTTGGATTTCATTAATTTCCTCAATTGTGATTGCATTTATATCAAATTGGGAAGAATTTTTTTCTTCATTATCTGTTTTCTTATCTTCGTCAATAGTAATAGGTGTTTTTTCAAATAATTCCTTTTCTAAAGTAGAGATTATGTCCCTATAGGCGTCTATGGAGAGGCTTTCTGAAATACGCTCTTTAGATGAGTCTTTTATCCAAGACAAAGACCATATCAAAGTAGACAAAGAAAAACTATGTTCGATATAAACGCCATTTTGATCACACTGAAAACTGAATATAGCAATATCATCTGATTTTTCTTCTGCTTGTTTCAATTCTATATTCCCCAAATTCTTTGCCAAACTCTCTATACATTGCTGACGTTTAACTTTTCCAACATAAAAGGTCAAATTCCCCCATTTGGGCATTTTACAGTCATTTGCATATTGAATGATGCTAGGATAAAGTTCCTTTTTCTCATTCAACGACACAAAAATTGGTAGTTGCTTTCTATTTGCTTTCTTTTGTTCACTAGAATTTTTATACTTATTAAATTCTTTTGTTAATTCCTTTGCTTCTGTACAGGTTTCATAAGAATCCTGACCCAAAAACTCCATAGTAATCCAATAGTCTAAAATGCTACTAGCAATACGCTGTTTTTCATTCATTTTCTTAATCTCCTTTTACATAACCATAAATTGCATTAGACAATCAAGTACATTCATTACATTTGGATTATTGTTTGAAGATATTTTCAAATAACCATCACCATACAACAAACTTAATTCAATATTTTTAGGTTTAATTGAATTAGCGTATTCATAAAATTCTTATTTATTAATTCTATAATACAATTTTATATTTGTGCGTCAATCAAAAAATCAAAACACACGTTTTTTTGACAAAATTGTATATATTTTATTCTTATATAATATATAGTGTCGAAAATTGTAAAAGGTAACATAAAAAAATTAGAAATATTTTTAAATCATATTATCATGCTATAATTCTCCAAAAGGAGATGATCGTATGAATAAATATTCTGATGAACAAAAACAAGAAATTATTGAACGATATGCTAATGGAGAATCTGTTTCGGATATTGTTTCTGATTTTCAAATACCCCGCAGCACAATATATTCTTGGATAACAGAAAATCAAAACAGTAATACCAGCAAAAAGAAAGAAGTTAACTTAAGAAATTTTCGTGCACTTGAAAAGAAAATTACTCGTTTAGAAGGTATTGTTGAGATATTACAAAGTATTGATTGCACAGCAAATTCACCTTTAGATATTAAACTTGCTACTTTGGAAGAATTGTACGGTCAATACAGTGTACATATGATTTGCGATGCACTCAAAGTTCCTCGCGGTACTTTCTATAACCATATATTCTGTAACAAACGAGATAACACTTGGTATGCAAAGCGTCGTGAAGAATTCAGAATCAGAATTCAGGAAATCTATGATGATAATAATCAAATCTTTGGTGCTGCAAAAATCACAGCCATTATGAAAGAAGAAGGCTATCGCATCAGTATAGGTATTGTTCGTGAATTAATGCATGATATGGGCCTCATAAGTATAAGACAAGATGCGAAAGATTTATATGATAAAGAACAGAAGAAATACAAAAATCATCTTAATCAGGAATTTACAGCAACTCGTCCAAATGAAATTTGGGTAAGTGATGTAACATATTTTCGATATAAAGAACAAGTATTCTACATATGTGCCATTTTGGACTTGTATTCAAGAATGGTTGTAGGTTTTCGTATCAGTCATAAAAACAGTACACAATTAACAAAAGGTACATTTAAACAAGCATATGAAAACCACAAGCCGGAAAACAATCTTCTTTTTCACACAGATCGAGGCTCCAATTATCGTTCTAAAACATTTTGTTCCTATTTAAAATCATTAGGTGTAACTCAGTCATTTTCAAGAGCACATGTGCCATATGATAATTCTGTAATGGAATCATTCTTTTCATCATTAAAAAGAGAAGAACTTTACAGAACAAAATACCGCTCTGAAAATGAATTCAGAACGGCAGTTAAAAACTATATGATATTTTATAACGAGAAAAGACCTCATACTAAAAATGGATACAAGACTCCACTAAGCAGAGAACTTGAATTCTTCAGTAAGCAAGCAAATAAATCGAACAATTGATATTAGACAAAAGGGTTCAGATTTATTGTTTTTTATCTTTTCTTTTTCTGTTTTGAACTTTTTCAGTTTTTATGTCCAAGTCAAATTGAAGATAAAATCTCCCGAAAAGTCGCATAAAATCAGGGAAAAATGAAGAATACCTATAGCTGTCCAACCTTAAGGGTTCGGATTTTCTATAGGTATCCACTTAACGACTTAAAAGACTGTTCGAAACCCATCTTTCTTATATTTTCGATATATTGATACACATGCTCAGGAGAATAAATGCTTTTTCCGTTTTCATCTTTTTTCTTTTCTAAAGCAGAGGCAATAATAGCATATTCATTTTCAAGAGAGGTATCAAAAACACCTTGGTCATCAGTATTAATCGACACACAAATTTGAGCGCATTTTTCAATTTTATTTTCTCTAAATTCCAATCCAATATTATTAAATGTTGTGATTGGATGTTCATCATATCTTTCAAATGTTCCAATAAGATAATTTGATGATGGATTACATTCAATCATAATGCCCTTTTGAGAAACAATATAGCGCATCTTGTTTTGCACCGCACTTACTAAAGCAATATAATCTGGAGTTATTTTAATAACATCTGTTTCCATTCCCAATTTTTTAGCATCATAATCATAATGATACGCATAATAAAGCTTGGCAATATCCTTGTCAGAACGAAAATCGAATTCAGGATAGATATGATTTTTATTAAATTGATAATAAGGCGAAACAAAAACTTCTGATTCATTATAATACCCACGAATATAATCATTTGGATAATCACCTCTGAGTTTCCAGCTGCAAAAATAAGTATATGGATTCCAATGTATTGACATTGTTTTAATTATATTACCATAAATATACCTAATGTTTTCATCTATCCTTAAAAGTAGTTTACGTTCCAAAGCGGTTTCAATAGGTATATTGAATTCATAAGCACGATGAAGAATCCAAACATCATCATCCAAAACATCCTGTTTAGACATAATAATGCGATAATTCTTACTTTTATAGTATTGTTGGACATCAATACCTAATGCCAAAGCATGCCCTAATCTATCTCCATGACGCAATGCAAGAAAATGTATTGCTTCATCAATTGCACGAAGTCCGTCAGTAACATTTAAAAAATCCTCTCCGGTATGATATGTAATACCTAACTGTACCGGCATTTCCTGAATACCATATATTCCTAGTTTTTTCTGTGGAATTACCTTTCTCAAAAGTCTAAAATCTCTTGCAAAAACTTCAGGTCGACATCCAATCTCATTTGCACATGCATCTATACCTTTTATTGCATCTCTTAAATATTTTTCACGTTCCAATGCCTTAATAAGCGATTGTGTATATAAAGCATTATTCTCTCGCTGCTCAAAATTTCTTGGTTTCAGTTCTTCATCTCTCTCATTAAGTTTAGATTTACCTTTTGGAAAATGAATAACAAAAAAATATTTTTTATTACCTCTGCTTAATAATACAGACTGTTTTCGTCGAGTTGGATCATATTCAAGAAGAGAATCATTTTCACAAACATCATAAACTGTATCAATATTTAAAATTTTTTCAAAAATTTCGGTACAATCTACTTTCGGCATAATACGAGCCTCTAAAGACTCAATCGGTTGTGAATAAAGAGGAGAATTTAGTGCTAATCTAAAAGATTCATCACTATAGATGTCTTTCTGTTTAGGAATCATCAATTTTCTATCTTGATAAAGTTCAAAGTTTTTAAACCCAATATCATTATTAATTTGAATAAACTCACCACGAAAAGAAGATTTAATCAAAAGATAAACATAAAACAAATTATTTTCTAAAATAGAAAAGCTATCATTAAAGCATCTTGTAAAACAATCATACATAAATTCTCTTTCACCTGCAAGTATTCTATTATATTTCAGATCCTTCTGTTGTGATGTTTTCAGAATAGCATAATCAAGTACTTCTGTATCATATGGTAGTTTCAAACCATATATATATTGTAATAATTGCAATTCATCATTCAAATCAGAAATCATAACTTGAATTTCATTTACATCTTTAGTATTTAATCTTCTATTAAATTTTTTATTCATTTCATCAATAGTATCAAGACTATCTTCATTATGTATAATCCTAAACAAATATGCTCTTATACAAGTAGCCCAAAAAAGCCTTACCTCCCACGGTGCAACATTATACTTCACACCAAATGAACTTTGATTTTGCAAATTACTTTCAAAGCCATCAATTTTCATTTTTACTAAATTAGGATAATTCATTATAGAAACCCATGTAAGAGGAAAACATTGTGATGATCCATTTAAATGATAATGATTTTCAGCAACTCCCTTGTTCAGAATCTTTGATAAACGTGTGTTTGAGGTTCTAATAATTGGATTCCACGCAAAAAAATCTGTTATCGTTGAATTCTTACAATCATCCGCTGCGAGAAATGCCGTAGTAAATAAATCTTGTCCAAGACAATGAGATGAGTCCTGCCATTTTAACAGTTCACTGTATTTACATATTGGAACAAATCTATCTGTACGTAACACTTGTTTAGAAAATCTATACAGTAAATTAAATACTGATGGTCCTGTATGAAGATTATTATAATTAGTTTGCATATCAGAAACAAGCAAATTATATTGTTCTTCACGCTCATCTCTCGAATATCCATTTCCAGACCAACCCGCAAGATTAACAAATAAATCCTTAGGTATTTTTCTATAGCTGATTTCCTCTTTTTCAGAAGACTCACCGTTTATCTCCTTTATTATCAGTTCTGGAGGAATCTGACGAAAAATAATATCTAGATTGTGACGCCTTGCTCTCAAACTCTCACCTGCTTTACATTATTCTAAAACATAACCCTTTAATTCTTTTACGATTCTGTTTAACTCTCCTTGATATGATTTGATTTCTTTGAGTGTGATATTTTCTGCACTCAATTCCACTCTTTCAGCGATTTCTGCAACTTTATCTTTATATTGTTCCAACACAACATCCTCGTATGGTATGCTTAAATTATCTAATCTATAATACAAATCTTTAATTTTTCTATTTAGAGTATTATAATCCTTTGTATTTTTATATGTTGATAATCTTAAAACATCTGCACGCAGAAGTTCGTGTTCAGGAATATAATCATAATTGATAGTATATATAGAATATAAAGTTTCCAATATATCGCTACTATTTTCTACATATTTTATAAACTCTTTCCAATTATTTTTTATGGGTAAATACTTTATTTTGCTTATTCCATACTGAACTCTTTCAAAAAAATCTATTATGTATTCACAAAAATCCCATCGATTACTTCGAGTTGTTAATCGATTACTTAAATTCTTTTCAAGATAATTTATTAAATCCATACTTGAAATTATTTGAATACAAGCATAACGTACTAATAATATTTCCTCTGGAAATTTTATTTTCATATCAAAATCAATTTCAATTCCATTAATGCGTTCGTAAATTTTTCTAGGTTGAAGCAAATATAAAAACGGATAACTTACATTAAAATTCCAAACTGTACTCTTTGTATTATTACTAATTCTTTTATATGAAACATCATAAGACGGTGTAAATTCTTGTTCATTAGGAAATTCAAAATTACAAAATATAGCAGCAATATAAGCATCATTCTCTTTTTCCATAAATCTATTTAAATCCTTTAGCTTATCATGATTACTGGAATCAGCCTTAAACACTGCTCTATTGTAGCGATTAAATTGTTTTCTGATGAAGCCATTAGCGGATTCTCCAAATATATCACCACCTAAAAAATCACAAATTATTCCATAATCATAACTTTCATTCTTAATTTCATGTAATAATCCATTACAAATCAAACGACTAGTATAAATTGAATAAATCGTACGAATAGCAAAAGTTAATTTATATATTTTCTGTTGTGGTATCCTGCTCTCCAATTCAAACAAAAATTTCCTTACATCCGCTAAAGTATAAATTCCATTTTGTTCACTAGCTTCAACTTCTATTTCATCAAATATGTCTTCAAACAATAAATCCTCACCATTATATAAAGTGGTTTTAAACAAGTTACCTATTTCCTTTACTACCTGCTTATTCTTTATTGTCCACGGAGAATCTAATAAACTTTGAATTATATTTGAATAAGTAGATTCCACATGGTTTGGGACCCATGTTTTTGTAAAATATAACTCAAACAAAAATAAATTATTTATTTTCTTATTTATATCCTCTTCATTTGAATAATCGTTATTTATAGATTCCATATTGTTGAGAACTGATAAAAAATTAACAAGTTCTCTCATTGTTCCAGGAACAATATTATGCCGATAGGTATTTGGTTTTATAAAAACAAGTCCTGTTTTCTCATAAATAAAACGAAGTAATAGTTCTTGAACATCTTTTATATCATTTCCATCATTATTAGTAAATTGTAAAAGATTAATATATTCATCCTCTGCACTTATGTATTCAATAGTAATCTGTTCTCCATATTCATCGGTTGAAGGTTTAATATCTGGCAAAAAGATTTTTCTTCCTCCCGGGATTAATTTATCAATATACTTCACGGCCATTTGACGATATTGGTTTGATTTTTCATCAGAATGATAATCTATATAATCCTTAAATTGCTTTATATAATTTTGTTCAATTGAAGATGTAAGCAAATCTAAATCAACAGCCATTAAAACAATAACATTTGGAATCATAAAGTATTTTCTTACATCCTCAACAATATTGTAAGCATTTCTTGTGTTCAAATCTGTATCATCAAGTTGAATAACTAAAAAGCTGTTTTCTTTTGATGCATATTTGTTTCGCACTCTACTGTGAAAATCAAAATATTTCTCAATAAGTTTTAATAAATGCTCCTTTAAATTTGCACTATCTCCTATTCTTCCTAATCTATCCAAATCATTTCCGATAAATGATTTGCTTTCATTTGAATGATGTTTAATTGTATCTATTTCTTTATAACAACATTGAAACAATTCTAAAAGCTCACTACGCAACGCTATATCGCTTTTTTCTGACACATCCCACTCATTACAGAACTCATGAAATATTTTTGCTAAAATAACAGTTAAAATATTATCTCCAATCTCAAATTTTGTAGGATCAATTCTATCGAGAACAATGTAATCTGCTTTACAAATATTTTCTCCAAGAAACTTTTTGTTTTTTTCAGTATGCTTATTTAATAAAAAATTAGAAAAACTAAGCATAGCACTACTTTTACCTTGTCCACGATTTCCACTAAAAGCAATAATGTTGTTGCTAAAATCAAATGATTTATCGAAAAAACATTGCTGGTTGTAAAAGTTATTATTATAACTATTTACATTTTGTCTGTTATAATACTTTTTTGTATCCAAAATGATATCTTCAACTTCTAATTTGGCTTGTTCAAAAGAACTAAAAATAGATTCCTCTGGATTTGGCTCAATTAGAGCCCTTACTTGATACTCCTCATTAACTTTGACAATTATTTTATCCATATTATTCTCCATAAATTTTTTATAATTTATTCTTTTTTCTATGTTATTTGCAAATAATCTGTGATAAATTAAAACAAATAACTAAAAAAAGAAGTGAATTACCATGCCGAGTAAAATTGAAAAGCTTTGTCCTTATCGAACAAAATCTTTCATTTACCATAATCGAACTAATAATTTAAATCTTCCTGATTACGGATTAAATAAAATATGTGATCATGATATAGTAAGTGTAAAATTTCAAAAATGCCTTAAAGAAAAATGTATGATGTACAATGAAAGAAATAAATCATGCAGAATCTCTATAAGCAAATGATATAATACAAAACTTTTTTATTAACTTATTATCAAAAAAAATTGTTTTGTCAATACAAAGTGCAAAACTGCACATTTTTTCGACAAAAATGTATATATTTTAATATATTAACTAGAAAATTCTCCTATATAATATAAGTGTCGAAAACTATTAAAAGTAACAAAAAATTTTTTTAAACTTGAATTCACTTACAACCAATTTGAAATTCCTATAGTAAAAAAGCGTTGAGACCATTCTTGGTTTCAACGCTTTTAATCATTTCATTAAATTTTCTTCGCTCCACTTTTGCATATCTTTTAGTATCGTCACAAAACTTTTACCTAAATCTGTCAATGCATATTCAACCTTTGGTGGAACTTCAGGATATACCTTTCTTGAAACAACTCCATCTGTTTCAAGTTCTCTTAATTGCCTTGTTAAAGTTGCCTGTGTTATACCATCAAGTTTTCGCTGCAATTCATTAAATCTTTGTTTTTCATAAGTAGCAATATACCAAATTATTAATATTTTCCATTTTCCGCTTATTATAGATTGTAACTTACACATAGATTCACAGCGTGCAAAATGCTCACTTTCCGTATGTTTGTTATTAGCCATAGTACCACCTCTGATTAAAGTATATATTTTAGAAATAATCAATGCAGTATCAAAATTGATACTAAGTATAAAAAATAATCGTACTTGTTAAAAAATCTGCTATTGATATAATCATATCAAAGGAGGATTTTTATGAATTTTTCGGGAACTATTTGGCGTCCACCATATGAGGCATGGTCAGCTTTACTGCAAGTTACAGCCGGTTGCACACATCATAAATGCAAATTCTGTAC
>CAMWMY010000005.1 GCA_947175465.1 uncultured Erysipelotrichaceae bacterium
TTTTTTTTTTAAAAAATTTTTTTTAATTTTATTTTTTTTTTTTTAAAAAAAAAAAAATTTTTTTTTTTTTTTTTTTTTTTGCATTTGTTTTTATTGTTTATTTTTTGTTTAGTATTGTATATTGAAAATTTATATGATATATTGAATACGTAGTATAATTTATAAACACTATGAAAGGGAAGGGAGTTATATGAAGAAAAAACTAAAAATAACAACAGTAGCGGCTTTATCAACAATAATGGTTGCTAATTCAGCTGGAAGTATTTTTGCCGAAAATGAAGTAACAACGCAACAATATACTTCTGAAGATTATAAGGAAGAGGAAAATTATGAGCATGTAGAAGAAGTATCAAAAGAAAGCACGCTAGAAGATGTGCCATTAGAAGAACAATACTTTCCAGATGAAACATTTCGAAATTATGTAGCAAGATATGATACGAATAAAAACCTTATTTTAGAAAAAGCAGAATTAGATGCAGTTATAAAGATAAATGGTTTACCAAATTCTATTACAAGTTTGAAAGGGGTTGAATATTTTAAAAATTTAGAATATCTTAATGCTATGCGTTTACCGAATATAAAAGAAGCTGATTTTACAAGTAATCAAAAATTGAAAAATTTGTATCTAGATTTTTCAGGGATAAAAAATGTTAATGTCAGTGGCTTAAATAATTTAAAAGATTTTCGTATATCTCATAGTACAAACTTAGAAGTTATAAACCTAGGGGATAATATGTCCAATTTAGAAAATTTCGATATTTATCACTGCCCTAATTTAAGAGAGATCATAGGATGGGATTCTTTAGCTACAGGATTAAAAGATTTGCGAATGAATAGTAGTTATTATGAGGAAGATCACCCTAATTATGAGTATGCAGGATCAACTGTTAAAGGGGTGGATTTAACTAAATTCCAACAATTGAAAATACTTACTATAGGATATACTGACTCAGAAACTCCTATGGCTTTAGCATGGGTGCACCTAGATAACCTATCATTGGAAAATTTTTTTATAAACTTAAATAAGAACAAAGATAGCGTTGTCGTAATGGATAAAAAAGGAGCAGCTATCGAAGAAAGAGATACAGATTTAGTTTTCAAATTTGAAGATAAATTTCCTGGGTTTGATGCAAGCAGAGCGAAGGTAACTGATGGAGCTATTTATGATGAAAACACAGGGCAGGTAACAAGAACAAGTCCTAATGTTACGTACACATATGATTGTGGTTTTGTGAATGATAATATTTACCAGAAAAACTTTATTATGAATGTAACATTAAAGTTTACTCCTTATACAGAAATATACACTCCGGCAACAAAAAGACTTAGTGTTCCGCAAGGAACTACCTTATCCATAGAAGCAGCCGAAATGATTGCGAATAAAGAGGATATGCCTGCGAATACTCAGTATGAATGGAAGACAGTAATTACAGATACAACAACGCTAGGAGAAAAAAGAGGTACGATAACTGTAAGTTATCCAGATGGAACATCTGAAGATGTAGAAGCTATTATTGATGTTGTAGAGGCACCTCTTGCTACTCTTTATACACCAGAGATAGATCCAAACGGAATTACAACGGATCAAGGAGTAAGACCATCAGAAGAAGAAATAAAAGCGAAAATCACGAATTTAAATCAGTTACCTGCGGATACAAAATATGAATGGCAAGAAATAAATGAGCATCAACCAGGAGAACAGTTAGGAAAAATAAAAGTTACTTATCCAGATGGTAGCTTAGATGAAAATGTAGAAATGAAAGTATATGTTCGCTTTTATAATGAAATGTATGAACCAGAGATGAATGCAACAGGTATGACAACTTATTTAGGGGAAATACCAGTAGTAGAGAAAATTAAAGAAGTTATTAGTAATGCGAATACATTCCCAGAAGGAACAAGTTATAGTTGGAAGAGTTTAGATGTAAGTACTTTAGGAAAAACAACAGGAATTGCTGCAGTAATATATCCAGATGAATCTGTAGATGAAGTAAGTATAGAAGTTTTAGTAGAAGAAAAAGTACAAGAACCAGGAGAAGATGAAAATAAGCCCTCTAATCCAGATACGCCAATAGACCCTACGTTACCAGAAGAACCAGCGCAACCAGGAGGTAGTATTGAAGGGGTACAAACAGGAGATGCAACGCAAGCTGGCGTATGGGCTACAATTATGGGTGGTTCTATAGGAATCCTTGCTTATTTAAAAAGAAAGAAAAAGAATTTTCATATTTAAAAGCTAAGTGATGTCATCATAGGCATCACTTTTTGTATACATGAAAATCACTAGCTAAGTTAGCAAAGATTTACTACTTTTTAATGGTTAATTATAAGAAAAAATTTAGAGCTTTTAAATGCAAGTTACAAGCAAGTTAAATTATAAATAAAATTAAGAAAAAAGCCTTGAAATATGTATTTATATTTGCTATAATCATCATATGACTGCGTGGACATGCGAGGTTGCTGACACACTGAAAGACGTTGTCATGGATAGGTGTGTTGGGGAATTCGTATCGAGCGAGTCTATAATCTATATAGGCGAAAGGAGAATATATTCATGGCAAAAAATAGCGTAAGAATTCGCTTAAAAGCTTATGAGCACAGAATTTTAGATGCTTCAGCAGAAAAAATCGTGCAAGCAGCACAAGCTCACGGTGCTAAGAAAATTGTTGGACCTGTACCTCTTCCAACTGAAAAGCAAGTAGTTACTATCTTGCGTGCGGTACACAAATATAAAGACTCTCGTGAACAATTCGAAATGAGAACTCACAAACGTTTAATTGAGATTGTTGGCCCTACGGCAGAAACTATCGATTCATTGAGTCGTTTAGAACTTCCAAGTGGTGTTGACATCGAAATTAAGCTTTAGGAGGTGGCGACATGAAAGGAATTTTAGGACGTAAACTTGGGATGACTCAAGTGTTTACAGAAGATGGAATCTTACTTCCTGTAACAGTAGTAGAAGCTTGCCCAAATGTAGTATTACAACAAAAAACGATGGAAAATGATGGGTATGAAGCTACACAATTAGGATTTGAAGATGTAAAAGAAACACGTAGTACAAAAGCTAGTAAAGGTCATGCATCTAAAGCAAATACAAATGCGAAACGTTTCGTAAGAGAATTTCGTGGAAATGACTTTGCAGAATTAACATTAGGTAGCGAAGTAAAAGTTGATTTATTTGCTGCTGGTGATATCGTAGATGTAATTGGAACTTCAAAAGGAAAAGGGTTTAGCGGTACAATTGTTCGTAATAATGCAAAAATTGGACCTAAATCACACGGTTCTGGACACCACAGACACATTGGTTCTTTAGCAACTCTAGGGATTACTTCAAGAGCTGGTAAAATTTCTAAAGGGACTGTAATGGCTGGACAAGAAGGTGGTTACAGAACGACAAACAAAAACCTTGAAGTTATTAAAGTGGATGTTGAAAACAACTACTTATTAATTAAAGGGAATGTGCCTGGACCAAAACGTGGTTTTGTTATGGTACAACATGCAAAAAGTGCAAAAGCAAATAAAGGTGCTACTGCATTAATTGATTATACGAAAGAGGAGGAATAGAAGATGCCTAACATGGTCGTATTAAGCCAAGAAGGTAAAAAGTTACGCGAAATAACTTTGAATCCAGAAATATTTGGCATCGAGCCAAATCAACAATGTATCTTTGATGCTATTGTTATGCAACGTGCATCTCTTCGTCAAGGGACACATGATACAAAAACACGTACAGAAGTACGTGGTGGTGGACGTAAACCTTGGCGTCAAAAAGGGACAGGACGTGCTCGTCAAGGAAGTATCCGTGCTACACAATGGAGAGGTGGAGGAACTGTATTTGGACCTACACCACGTAGCTACAGTTACCGTTTAAACAAAAAAGTACGTCGTTTAGCGTTGAAATCTGTTTTATCAGAAAAAGTATTAGAACAAAATATGGTTGTTGTAGATGCATTACGTTTAGAAGCTCCAAAAACAAAAGCGTTTAATGAAATTGTTACAGCAATCAATGCTACTAAAAAAACATTATTCGTAGTATCTGGAAATGAAGATTTTGGAAATGCATTCTTATCTATGAGAAACATCCCTTCAATGATGATGTTAACTGCTGATGGGATCAATGTTTATGACATTGTAAATGCTAACAAAATTGTCTTTACAGAAGCTGCTGTTAAAGATGTTGAGGAGGCATTAGGGTAATGAAGAATTATAGAGATATTATTATTCGTCCAATCATTACTGAGAAATCAATGAAATGTATGGATGCTGATAACAAAATTACGTTTGAAGTAAAAAAAGGTACAAATAAAACAGAAATCCGTCAAGCAGTAGAATCCATTTTTAAAGTAAAGGTTGAAAAAGTAAATACAGTTAATGTAAAACCTAAAAAGAAAAGAATGGGTAAATATGTAGGAAAAACAAAAGCGATACATAAAGCTATTGTTAAAATTGCTGCAGGACAAGATATCGATTTATTTGCAGATAATACAGAAAAATAAGAAATCAGGAAGAAGACGCTATTTCCTGAATAAATATGCGTAAGGAGGAGAAAATCCATGGCAATTAAGAAATATAAGCCGACCACTCCAGGTCGTCGTAATATGACAAGCTTGACTTTTGATGAAATTACAGTAAGTAAACCAGAAAAGTCATTGCTAGCACCTTTACATGGAAAAGGTGGTCGTAATAACAATGGACGTATTACTACACGTCATCAAGGTGGAGGTCATAAACGTGCATATCGTATTATTGACTTCAAAAGAAATAAAGACAATATTCCAGCAAAAGTTGCAACGATTGAGTATGATCCAAACCGTTCAGCAAATATTGCGTTATTACACTACGTAGATGGTGAAAAACGTTATATTTTAGCTCCTAAAGGTTTAACTGTAGGAACAATGGTTAGCTCAGGAAAAGGTGCTGACATTAAAGTTGGAAACTGTTTAGAAATGAGAGATATGCCAGAAGGTACTTTCATTCACAATATTGAATTAAAACCAGGAAAAGGTGGGCAATTAGCTCGTTCTGCAGGGGTGTCTGCACAAATTCTTGGGATTGAAGAAAAATATGTAATTATCCGCTTAGCTTCCGGTGAGGTTCGTAAAATCTTATCGAATTGTCGTGCGACTATCGGTCAAGTAGGAAATGAAGATCACAGCTTAGTTAACTTAGGAAAAGCAGGGCGTAGCCGTTGGAAAGGAATCCGTCCTACTGTTCGTGGGTCAGTTATGAACCCTAACGATCACCCTCATGGTGGTGGGGAAGGACGTACACCAATTGGACGTAAATCTCCTATGACACCTTGGGGTAAAAAAGCTATGGGTGTGAAAACTCGTAAGAATAAGCTTGCATCGACTAAATTAATTGTACGTCGTCGTAATGACAAATAGGCAAAGGAGGAAATGAGAAAATGAGTCGTAGTTTGAAAAAAGGACCATTCTGTGATGACCACTTAATGAAAAAAGTGGAAGCATTGAATGAGTCAGGTAAAAAAGAAGTAATTAAGACTTGGTCACGTCGTTCAACTATATTCCCACAATTTGTGGAACATACTTTTGCCGTTTACAATGGAAAAGAACATATCCCTGTATATGTAACTGAAGATATGGTAGGACATAAATTAGGTGAGTTTGTTCCTACAAGAAAATATACAGGTCATGGTGATGACGACAAGAAAGCGAAAAGATAGGAGGAATATGATGATGGAAGTAAAAGCAACAGCAAAAACATTACGTATCCCACCTAGAAAAGCACGTTTAGTAATTGATTTGATACGTGGGAAAGATATTGAAGAAGCAGCAGCTATCTTAAAATTTACACCTAATGCAGCAGCAACTTCAATTGCAAAAGTTTTAAAATCTGCAATCGCAAATGCAGTGAACAATCATGGTTTAGATGAAGAAAAATTATACGTGAAAGCATGTTACGCAAATGAAGGTGTTACTTTAAAACGTTTCATGCCACGTGCTAAAGGATCTGCAAGTGCAATTCATAAACGTACCAGCCACATTACCGTTGTGGTTGATGAACGTAATTAAGGAGGTAGCCCATGGGACAAAAAGTAAGTCCGATCGGTTTGCGTGTTGGTATCATCCGTGATTGGGAATCAAGATGGTATGCTGACAAAAATTATGCCGATTTATTATTAGAAGATGTTAAAATTCGTGAATTCTTATTTAAAGAATTAAAAGCTGCTTCAGTTTCAAGAATCGAAATTGAACGTTCAAAAAATCGTGTTGAGGTTATGATACGTACAGCTCGTCCTGGAGTAATCATAGGAACAAACGGTGAAAATATTGAAAACTTAAAGAAAAAATTAGAAAAATTAACACAAGGTAAAAATGTTTACATTAAAGTGTTAGAGATTGCAAACCCTGATTTGGATGCGAAATTAGTAGCAAGAAGCATTGCTGATCAGTTAGAACAACGTGCTAGTTTTAGAACAGCACAGAAAAAAGCAATTCAAAGAACTATGCGTTGTGGTGCAAAAGGAATTAAAACAGCAGTGTCTGGTCGTTTAGGTGGTGCTGATATGGCACGTACTGAAGGATATGCTGAAGGTGTTGTACCTTTACATACACTTCGTGCTGATATTGATTACGCTTGGGAAGAAGCACATACAACTTATGGACGTTTAGGTGTTAAAGTTTGGATTTGTCGTGGAGAAGTATTACCAGGACAAATGGTTACTGAACCAGAAGCTCCTAAAAATCCACCTATGGATAAACGTCGTCGTAGAAATAACAACAACCGTAATCAAAACAATAAAAATGTTAAACCAAAAGCGGCAAGTGCTCCAACTGCACAAGGAGGGAACTAATTTATGTTAATGCCAAAAAGAACTAAATATAGAAGACCTCACCGTTTAAGCTATGAAGGACGTGCTAAAGCAGGTCGTGAAGTATCCTTTGGTGAATATGGTTTAATGGCAGATACAGGTAACTATGTAAGTAACCGTCAAATTGAGGCTGCTCGTATTGCGATGACACGTTATATGAAACGTGGTGGGAAAGTTTGGATTCGTATTTTCCCTCATTTAGCAAGAACGAAAAAACCATTAGAAGTACGTATGGGTTCTGGGAAAGGGGCACCTGAAGGTTGGGTAGCTGTTGTAAAACCAGGACGTGTTATGTTTGAAATTGCTGGTGTAAGTGAAGAAGTAGCTCGTGAGGCATTCCGTCTTGCTGCTCATAAATTGCCAGTAAAAACAAAATTTGTTGTTAGAAAAGGAGACAAGTAATTATGACAGCGAAAGAGATCAGAGAAAAAAGCAATACTGAATTATTACAAGAGATCGACACGCTTAAAGATGAACTTTTTAATCTTCGTTTCCAACAAGCTACTGGTCAATTAACAAACACTGCTCGTATGAGAACAGTAAAGAAAACAATTGCCCGTATCAAAACTGTGATGACTGAGCGTGAGCTTAGCAATCAGGATTAAGGAGGATCAATTAAGTTATGGAAAGATCTAACCGTAAAGTTTATCGTGGAACTGTCGTTTCTGATAAAATGGATAAAACAATTACTGTAGTAGTAGAAACTAAGAAAACGCATCCATTATATGGAAAGCGTGTAAAATATTCTAAGAAGTTCAAGGCTCATGACGAAAACAATGAAGCTAATATCGGAGATAAAGTAATGATTATGGAAACTCGTCCATTATCAGCTACAAAACGTTTCCGTTTAGTGAAAATCGTCGAAAAAGCTGTTGTGCTCTAGGACGCTAGGAGGTAACATTCATGATTCAAAATGAAAGTAGATTACGCGTCGCTGATAACACAGGTGCTAAAGAAGTTTTAGTTATTCGTTGTTTAGGTGGTAGCGTTCGTAAATTCGCCAATATTGGAGATATCGTGGTTTGTACTGTAAAACAGGCTACTCCTGGTGGAACAGTAAAAAAAGGTGAAGTTGTCAAAGGTGTTATTGTACGTACAAAACGTGGAGTACGCCGTGAAAATGGAACGTATATTAAATTTGATGATAACGCAATCGTTATTATTAAAGATGATAAAACACCACGTGGAACTCGTATTTTTGGACCTGTTGCAAGAGAACTTCGTGACAATGACTTTATGAAAATCGTGTCATTGGCACCAGAAGTACTATAAGGAGGTGTTTTTGTGAGAATCAAAAAAGGTGATAAAGTTCAAGTTATTGCAGGTGCTTACAAGGGCACTGTAGCTGAGGTAACCAAAGTGTTTCCAAAAGATAGTAAAGTGATTGTGGAAGGTGTTAATATTGTAAAAAAACACATGAAACCTACACAGGCTAATCCTGATGGAGGAATCATTGAAAAAGAAATGCCTATTCATATATCAAATGTTATGGCTTATGACGAAAAAGCAAAAACTGCTAGTAAAATTCGTTATGAGATCAAAGAAGATAAAAAAGGCAATAAGCAAAAAGTACGCGTCTACAAGAAAACTGGCGCTACTGTGAAATAGGGAGGGTTATAAATATGAGCCGCCTAAATCAAAAATATAAGGATGCAGTAATTCCTAACTTGATGAAAAAATTTAACTATAAATCAGTTATGGAAGTTCCTGCAATTGAAAAAGTAGTTATTAACATGGGAGTTGGAGATGCTATTGGAAACCCTAAATTATTAGAAGAAGCAGTAGCAGAACTTCAACAAATTACTGGTCAAAAACCAGTTGTAACAAAAGCGAAAAAATCCATTGCGAACTTTAAATTGCGTGAAGGTATGGCAATTGGATGTAAAGTTACATTAAGAAAAGAAAAAATGTATGATTTCTTGGATAAATTAATGAATATTTCATTGCCACGTGTAAGAGATTTCCGTGGAGTATCTGCAACATCTTTCGATGGGCGTGGAAATTATACAATGGGTATTAAAGAACAATTAATTTTCCCAGAAATTAATTATGATAAAGTAAATAAAGTTCGTGGGATGGATATTATTATTGTTACAAGTGCCAACACTAACGAAGAAGCTAAGGCATTACTAGAAGAATTAGGTATGCCTTTCAAGAAATAGGAGGACTTCATCAATATGGCAAAAAAAGCGATGGTTATAAAATCTAAACGTCCTCAGAAGTTCCAAGTGCGTGAGTACACTCGTTGTGAACGTTGTGGTCGTCCTCACTCAGTATTACGTAAATACAAACTATGCCGTATTTGCTTCCGTGAATTAGCTTATAAAGGGCAAATTCCGGGTGTAAAAAAGGCTAGTTGGTAAAAAGAAGGAGGAATACAGTCATGATGATAATGACAGATCCGATTGCAGATATGCTTACTAGAATTCGTAATGGGCTACAAGCACGTCATGAAGTAGTAGAGATGCCTGCGAATAAAGAAAAAGAAGCAATTGCAAAGATTTTAAAAGAAGAGGGTTTTATTAATGATTATACTGTTACAGGAGATGTTAAAAAAGTAATTACTGTAACATTAAAATATGGACCAAATGGAGAAAAAGTAATTAGTGGATTGAAAAGAATTTCTAAACCAGGATTACGTGCATATGCAAAAGTGGACTCTATTCCACGTGTATTAAATGGATTAGGAATCGCTATTATTTCTACATCTCATGGTCTTATCACAGATAAAGAAGCAAGAGCTAAACGTGTTGGTGGCGAAGTCATCGCTTACGTTTGGTAATATACGGAGGGAAAAAGAATGTCACGTATCGGTAATAAAGCGATTACCATTCCTAGCGGCGTTGAAATTCAAATCGCTGATGGGAATGAGGTGACTGTTAAAGGGCCTAAAGGGACTTTAACTCGTCAGTTTGCTTCAATTTTAGATATTAAGATTGAAGATAATATCCTAACTGTTGCTCGTCCTAATGAGGAAAAGCATACAAAACAATTGCATGGGACAACACGTGCTTTACTATTTAATATGGTTGAAGGGGTAACAAGTGGTTTCTCTAAAACTTTAGAATTAGTAGGGATTGGATTCCGTTGTGCTATGTCAGGAAAAAAATTAACTTTAAATATTGGATACTCTCATCCAGTAGAGTTTGAAGTTGAAGAAGGTTTAAAAATTGAATGTCCATCTGCAACTGAGATCGTTGTTTCTGGAATTGATAAACAACGTGTTGGTGAGATGGCTGCTAATATTCGTGCTGCTAGAAAACCAGAACCTTACAAAGGGAAAGGTATTCGCTATCAAGGTGAATATGTTCGTCGTAAGGAAGGTAAAACAGCAGGTAAAAAATAGTGGGAAAGGAGCAATAGAACAATGCTTAAGAAAGTTGCAAGAAATGTTGAGCGTAAACGTCGTCATGTACGTGTTCGTACCAAAATCAGTGGTACTCCTGAATGCCCACGATTGAATGTATTCCGCTCAAATGCGAATATTCACGTACAAATTATCGATGATGTTAATGGAAAAACATTAGTATCTGCAAGTAGTGTAGAATTGAAATTAGAAAATGGTGGAAATATCGAAGCTGCTACAAAAGTAGGTACAGAAATTGCGAAACGTGCAATTTCAAAAAATATTACAAATGTTGTATTTGACCGTGGTGGATATATTTATCATGGACGTGTTAAGGCAGTAGCTGAAGCAGCTAGAGTTGCCGGATTGAAATTTTAAGGAGGTCATGCGAATGGAACGCAAACCAAGAAGAGACCGCGAACGCGATAAAGAATTTGAAGAGCGTGTAGTAACAATCAATCGTGTAACAAAAGTAGTGAAAGGTGGACGTCGTTTCCGCTTTGCAGCTCTTGTTGTTATTGGTGATAAAAAAGGACGCGTTGGTTTTGGAACAGGAAAAGCAAATGAGGTTCCTGATGCTATTAAAAAAGCAATTGAAGATGCTAAGAAAAATGTCTTCACAGTTCCTATCATCAACGGGTCAACAATACCACATGAAATCACTGGTACATTTGGTGCTGGAAAAGTATTTCTTCGCCCAGCTACAGAAGGTACAGGGGTTATTGCAGGTGGTGCAGTCCGTGCCGTTTTAGAACTTGCAGGAGTAAATGATATTTTATCTAAATGTTTAGGATCTCGTACACCAATTAATATGGTGCGTGCTACTGCAGATGCTCTTAAAAACTTAAGGACTATCGATGATGTTGCTCGTCTTCGTGGTAAAAAACCAGAAGAAATTCGTGGTTAACAGGAGGATCGAAACATGAAATTACATGAAATGAAATATACAGAAGGAGCTAGAAGAGCGCGTAAACGTATTGGACGTGGACATGGATCTGGTCATGGTAAGACTGCTGGGAAAGGTCACAAAGGTCAAAATGCTCGCTCTGGTGGAGGAGTTCGTCTTGGATTTGAAGGTGGTCAAACACCACTTGCAAGACGTTTACCAAAACGTGGATTTACAAATGTTAATCGTAAAGAGTATGCAATTGTAAATGTAACTTCTTTAAATCGTTTTGAAGATGGAACAGAAGTTACTCCAGAATTATTAATCGAAAGTGGAATTATAAAGAAAGAATTAGATGGTATTAAAATTTTAGGACAAGGTGAATTAGAAAGAAAATTAGTAGTAAAAGCTAACAAATTCTCTAAATCTGCTGTAACTATTATTGAGCAAGTAGGCGGAAAAGCTGAGGTAATCTAATATGTTTAGCAATATGATCAGTATGTTCAAGAATAAAGAGATTCGTAATAAAGTTCTCTTTACTCTTGCCATGCTGTTTGTATTCCGCTTTGGTGCTGCAATTACAGTACCAGGTGTGAATACGGCTGCGCTAGAAGCAGGATTACAAGATAATTCTTTTCTAAGCATGCTAAATATGCTTGGAGGAGGGGGAATAGAGCAATTTTCTATATTCGCACTTGGTGTTGGTCCCTATATTACAGCATCAATTATTATTCAATTATTATCGATGGATGTTATTCCAGCATTATCTGAACTTGCGAAAAGTGGTGCATCTGGACGTAAAAAGATGGATCGCTATACGCGATATTTAGCTGTTGTACTTGGATTTGTACAAGCTTATACTATGATGTTAAGTTTTAGTTTTAGCAACACATCTATTTTTACATCAGCAACTGTTTCCACATATTTATACATTGCGACATTATTAGTTGCAGGATCTATGTTTTTGCTTTGGATAGGAGATCGTATTTCTGCCAGAGGAATTGGAAATGGAATTTCAATGATTATATTTGCTGGAATTGTTGCGAAACTTCCAACACAATTTGTAACAACTTTTAAAGATTTAGTTGGTACAGGAGCAGGAAGTGCTGTATTCAATGGTATTTTGATGTTCTCATTATACTTATTGTGTTATTTATGTATTGTTGTTCTTGTTATTTTAATGCAAACAGCAGAGCGAAAAATTCCAATTCAGTATACATCTAGTACAATTCAAACAAGAAAAAAAGATATGACTTACTTGCCATTAAAGATTAATTCTGCAAGTGTAATTCCAGTTATTTTTTCATCAGCAGTTATGGTAGCGCCTATTACGATTGCAGGGTTTTTCGCAGAGAACGATTTTATTCGTGTTATGAAGAATGTGTTAGGATTTCAAACATGGTATAGTTTATTACTTTATGTAGTATTAATTATTGCCTTTACATTCTTTTATACTAAATTGCAAGTAGATCCAGAACAAATTGCTGAAAATCTTGGGAAATCTGGTACATATATACCTGGTATTCGCCCTGGTACAGAAACAAAGCAGTATCTTAATAAAGTTTTAAATAGAATCACGGTATTAGGATCTATATGTTTGGCCTTTATTGCTGTTCTTCCTTATGCACTACCAATGTTTACTAATTTACCTAAATCTATGGGATTAGGTGGAACAGGTATTATTATTGTTGTTGGGGTTGCAATGGAAACAGTAAAACAAATGCAAGGTCAAATGACACAGAAAAGCTATCGTGGCTTTATTCGACGATAAAAAGGTGATGGATTATGAATATCTTAATTATGGGAGGACCTGGTGCTGGAAAAGGGACCATGTCTGCAAAAATTGTTGAAGAGTTTAAAATTAACCATATTTCTACCGGAGATATCTTCCGAAGTGAAATAGGGAAACAAACAGAACTTGGCCTTATGGCTAAAAGTTATATGGATAAAGGTTATTTAGTGCCAGATGAAGTTACCAATGCAATGGTAAAAAGTTATTTGGAAAAACTAGATAACACGAAAGGGTTTCTATTAGATGGATACCCAAGAACACTTGATCAAGCGAAAGCTTTTAGCGAAATGTCAAAAGGGACTTCACTTGAGATTGAAAAAGTATTAGTTCTTGAAATTGACTTTAAAGAGTTAGCTGGACGTGTTACAGGTCGTCGTTTATGTAAAGGATGTGGTGAAATTTATCATGTTGTTTCACATCCTTCAAAAGAAGAAGGTAAATGTGATAAATGTGGAAGTGAACTATACCAACGTAAAGACGATACAGAAGAGAGTTTAAAAGTTCGTTTAGAAGAATATGAAAACTCTACCAAACCTGTTTTAGATTTTTATGAAGAAAAAGGAATGGTTGCACGCATTAATGCTGCTCAACCAATTGATCAAGTTTGGAATGATACAAAAAAAGCTTTGGAGGATAAATAATGATTACTTCCAAATCATCTCGTGAATTGGAATATATGAGAGAAGCAGGTAGAATTGTAGCATGTGCACATCAAGCTGCTAAACGTGCTATTAAACCAGGTATTTCTACCAAAGAGATTGATGCTATATGTGAAGAAGAAATTCGAAAACATGGAGCAACACCGTCTTTTAAAGGTTTATATGGATTCCCTGCTGCAACTTGTATATCTGTCAATTCAGTTTTGGTACATGGTATCCCAGACGATACGATACTAAAAGATGGAGATATTGTCTCAGTAGATATTGGTGCCTGTTATCATGGTTACCATGGAGACTCAGCTTGGACTTATGCCGTTGGAACAATTAGCGATGATGCTAAAGAGCTTATGAAAGTAACTGAGCAATCATTGTTTGAAGGTTTAAAGCATGCCAAAGCTGGGAATCGATTAACTGATATCTCTCATGCGATTGGTGAATATGTATATGCGCATGGTTATTCTATACCGCATGATTATGCAGGACATGGTATTGGAACTTCAGTTCATGAAGATCCAACAGTTCCTAATTTTGGTCCATCAGGGCAGGGCGTTGTTTTAAAAGAAGGAATGACACTTGCTATTGAACCTATGGTTCATATGGGTAAACCACAGACAAGAGTATTAAAAGATAATTGGACTGTAGTGACAAAAGATGGAAGTTTAACAGCTCATTATGAACATACGATTGTGATAACAAAAGATGGATATGAAATACTTACAACGATAAATAAGGAGGAACTTTTTCGATAATGGGTAAGCAAGATGTTATTGAGATTGAGGGAGTTATCATTGATACACTGCCAAATGCAATGTTTAAAGTGAAATTAACAAACGGTCACGAAATTTTAGCTCACGTTTCTGGTAAAATCCGCATGCATTACATTCGCATTTTACCAGGAGATCGTGTTACTGTGGAAATTTCACCTTATGATTTAACACGTGGGCGTATTACATTCCGACACAAATAGTCGTGAATAAGGAGGAAAACGCATGAAAGTAAGACCATCTGTCAAACCAATATGCGATAAGTGCCGCATCATCAAACGTAAAGGTCGCGTCATGGTAATTTGTGAAAATCCAAAACACAAACAAAGACAAGGAAATTAATGGAGGTACAACAATGGCTCGTATTGCAGGTATTGACTTACCACGCGATAAGCGTGTAGTAGTCTCATTAACTTATATTTATGGAATTGGCCGCCCAACAGCGGAAGAAATTCTAAAAAAGACTGGTATTAGCGAAGATATTCGAGTAAAAGACTTAACAGAAGATCAAGTAAATGCCATTCGTAATGAAATTGACGGAATTAAAGTAGAAGGTGATTTACGCCGTGAAACTGCTTTAAATATTAAACGTCTAATGGAAATCGGATGTTACCGTGGAATTCGTCATCGTAGAGGATTACCAGTTCGCGGTCAACGTACTAAAACGAATGCTCGTACGCGTAAAGGTCCAGTTCGTACAGTAGCAAATAAAAAGAAATAGGGCGATAGGAGGAATTAATAATGGCAAAAGCAAAAGCTGGTGCACGTAAACGTCGTATTCGTAAGAATATTGCACGAGGGTGTGCACACATTCACTCAACTTTCAACAATACAATCGTTACTATTACTGATGAAAAAGGAAATGCCGTTGCTTGGTCTAGTGCTGGTGCATTAGGATTTAAAGGTTCTCGTAAATCTACTCCTTTTGCAGCACAATTAGCTGGAGAAGCAGCTGGTAAAGCAGCGATTGAAAATGGTATGAAAACTATTGCAGTTAGCGTAAAAGGTCCAGGACCTGGACGTGAAGCAGCTGTAAGAGCTTTACAAGTAGCAGGATTAGAGATCACATTAATTAATGATGTTACTCCAATCCCTCACAATGGATGTCGTCCGCCAAAACGACCACGTGGTTAATTTCATCTTGATTGAGGAGGTCTAATATGCAAAAATTCGAACGTGCAAATTTTGAAGTAAAAGAATATATTGATTCAGATAATTACGCTAAGTTTGTATTTGAACCTCTTGAAAGAGGATTTGGAACAACTATTGGAAATGCACTAAGACGTGTTTTGCTCTCCTCTTTACCGGGAGCTGCCGTATTTTCAATTAAAGTTGAAGGGGTATACCACGAATTCACTGCAATTCCAGGAGTTGTAGAAGATGTAACGGCAATTATCTTAAATATTAAAACACTTATCATGAATATCCAAGATGATGAAGTTTATACCCTTCGTATTTCTAAACAAGGTCCATGTGTAGTAACTGCAGCTGATATTATCTGCCCTGAAGGTGTAGAGATGTTAAGCTTAGATACTCACATTTGTACCCTTGAAGAAGGAGGGTCTTTAGAGATGGAACTACAAGCACGTATAGGACGTGGTTATGTTAGTGCAGATACAAATAAATCTTTATATCAATCACCTAATCAACCTTTAGGAATGATTTATACGGATGCTATTTATACACCAATTGAAAAAGTTTCTTATGCTGTAGAACCAACTCGTGTAGGACAAGATGCAAAATACGATAAAGTTATTATGGAAGTATGGACTGATGGATCTATTACTCCATCAGAGTCTATTGCTTTAGGTTCTAAAATTTTAATCGATCATCTTTCTTTATTAACAGATGTTCATGAAGCAGTAAATGATATGGAATCTGTTATGAAAGAAGCACAAGGTGAAGTGGTAAATAAAGGCCTAGTGATGATGATTGAAGATTTAGATTTATCTGTTCGTTCTTACAACTGTTTAAAAAGAGCAGGTATTCAAACAGTAGAAGAATTGATTCAAAAAACTGAAGATGAAATGATGAGAGTTAGAAACTTAGGTAAAAAATCATTAAAAGAAGTGAAAGATAAAATTTATGATTTAGGATTAAGCTTTAAATCATATGAATAAAGTAGTAAGGGAGGTTTAAAACCAATGTGGAATCGTAAATTAGGACGTACTGCTGATCATCGTAAAGCAATGTTTCGTAATATGGCTACTTCACTAATCATTGAAGGGCAAATTGAAACTACAGAAATGAAAGCGAAAGAATTACGTAGTATTGTAGATGAGTTGGTTACACTAGCTAAACGTGGTGATTTGCATGCTCGTCGTCAAGCTGCTCGTTTCGTTCGTGATGTTGTAGCTGATGAAAAAAGTGGACAAACAGCATTACAAAAATTATTTAGTGAAATTGGACCTGCATATGCAGATAGAAATGGTGGATACACACGTGTTATCAAGACAAGAGTACGTCGTGGTGACTGTGCACCAATGGCAATTATTGAATTCGTTAAATAGATATGAAGGAAACCACTATCATTAGTGGTTTTTTCATTTTTATAAAGATAGAATAATACTTGATAAAACTACTATTTTTATAATAAAATGATACTATAATAATACTA
>CAMWMY010000006.1 GCA_947175465.1 uncultured Erysipelotrichaceae bacterium
CCCTAATAGAATACACCCCATTTATTATAATATTTTTATTATTATGATTTTACGGCTTTTACAAGTTTTGAAACTGCATCTTCTGAAACAACATCATAATCATTTTCATGCTCTCCAGACGCAAAAGAATAAGAGACATTATTCGTTGTTGTTGTAGGGTCGAATAACCAAGCTTTGCAAGAAGAATGTACTTGTGAAATACCTGCATATTCTATCATTTCTCTTGCATTTTCGCTATTCATACCACTACCTGCTAATAACTCTATTTTATCGCCATAAGCTTCTTGCAGTTTTTTTATCATATCTTTCCCTTGCATCGCTTTTGGCTGTAACCCACTTGTAAGAATACGATCTACTCCTAAGTGAATAAGTGTTTCTATCGCTTGTATAGGATCACTTACACAATCAAAGGCACGATGAAAAACTACTTCTTTTCCTTTTTCCTTAATCATATCAATGATTTTCTTCGTCTGTTCTACATGAATATTTCCATTTTGATCAAGACAACCAAAAGCAATTCCATCAGCACCATAGTGTAGCATCGTTTCTACATCAAGAAGCATCGTTTCAAAATCTTCATCATGATAACAAAAACCACCACCACGTGGTCTTACCATCGCAATTACTTTTAAATTCGTATGCTTTTTCGTTAATACTAAACTTCCTACAGAAGGAGTAAGTCCTCCTAAATGTAAAGCTGTATTCAATTCTACACGCGTTGCTCCTCCAGCTTCTGCTTGCAAGCAATCATAATAACTTCCACAACAAACTTCAATTATTTTTTCCATAAAAGACTTCCTCCTATACTGCTAGTTTATATATACTTAAAGCATAAATTTTCGCATTAGTTACTAAATCTTCAATGGACATCCATTCATCAGGATTATGCCCAATTCCCTTTTGCCCAGGAAAACTTGGTCCAAAAGGCACAATGTTTGGCATTCCTTTCGCATAAGTTCCACCTGTTGTAGTAACAGGAGTTCCATCAAGACCTGTGATTTCTTCATAAGCTTCTTGTAAGCTTTTTACTAAGAAACAATCTTTCTCAAAACGAACAGGGTTATAATTATGAAGAAGTGTTAAATTGAGTCCTGTATCCATTTTCGTTTGTATTTGTGCCATTATTTCATCAATTGTACAAACTGCTGGATAACTTAATACAAACTGAAATGCTATTTGATTTCCTTTTGTTTGTAACTGATATCCACGCATTTGCATTTGTCCAAATTCTTGATCACTATAATCAATACCTAAACGATCTCCTGTTGGTTTACTCGCTAAAAAATATTCATTAACGAATTGGAAAAGCTTTTGTGTCTTTTCTTCTCTTGATGCTTCATCAAATGCTATTGAAACTTCTAGAGAGGCTCTTCCTCTTTCACCATATACTACAGGATATTTACAATCTGGTGTGAACCCCATAATAGGTGGCTTTTCTTTTTTTAAATAGTACTCTAAATCTGTAAAGCCTGTTTCTTCATCTGTACCAAATAAAATACGCACAGGTTTTTCTAATTGAATACCTAATTTTTTAATCGCATACAGCCCATATAAACATGTCATAATAGGACCTTTATTATCTAAAATACCACGTGCATAAATATTTCCATCTGCTACATGTCCACTAAAAGGAGGATGTGTCCAACCATCTCCAGTAGGTACAACATCTAAATGTCCAATAATACCTACATAGTCATCTCCTTCTCCATATTGCGCATATCCCATATATCCATCGATATTTTTAGTCTGAAAACCTAGTTTTTTACTAATTTCTAATGCTGTATCAAGTGCTAAAGCAACTCCTTTTCCAAAAGGAGCATTTTCCATCGCTTCACTTTCTACACTATCAATTTGTACTACTTTAATAATATCTTCTAACATCGCATCTTTTAATTCATCAATTTGTTTTGATAAAAGTTCTTTCATTTTTACTCCTTTCTATTTTTCCACTAAAGGCGCTGTTCTTGTTTTCATATAATTATCTAACCATTCTTGAGAAGCAACTTCATGTACACATTTTCCATCTACCATTTTAGTTAAATATACTGTAGGTTCTTCATTTGCAGTTGCAACAGCAAATGAAAAGCCTTCAATATTCGTCGCAACTCCCCATTCTCCTTTGCAGTTCATTGCTATTAATGATAAATCTCCTGCTTTTCCACGTCTTTCTTTTAATTCTTTATCTAACTCCAAAACAGCTTTTTCACATGCTTCTTGAGGGTGCATTCCTTCTTTCATCAAACGAACGATTTCATAAGAAATACAACCTTTCATTAAATCTTCTCCTAAACCAGTAGCACTTGCTCCTCCAACTTTACTATCTACATAAAAACCAGAACCTGCGATTGGTGAATCTCCAACACGCCCTTTACGTTTCATAAATAAACCACTTGTAGAAGTTGCAGCAGTCATCTTACTTTTTTCATCAAGACAAACCATTCCTACTGTATCATGTCCTGCATAAGGTGTAATTTCTTGTTCTTGCACTTCTTTTACACGATTACGGTAATGAATTTTCGCACGATCTGTTAACATGTTTTTTCTTTCAAAACCTTCTTTATGTGCAAATTTTTCTGCACCCTCTGCAACTAAAACACTATTTACTTTTTCTTTACTTAATCTTCTTGCAATAGAAATAGGGTTTGCATAATCTTTTATCGCTGCAACAGCTCCTAAATCAAATGTATCTCCATCCATGTAAGCAGCATCTAATTCTACTTCCATTTCTTCATTTGGTAAACCACCATATCCTACAGATTTATAAAATGGGAAATCCTCTACTTCTCTGATTGCCATTTCAATTGCATCTCCTGCATCTCCACCATCTTTTAATAACTCACTAGCTTTGCTAATACCTTCCTGGGCCATTCTCCATGTTGCAATAATACCCCACATATACATACCTCCTTTTGTTCCTATCTTGTATATACTTAACTATTTTTATTATATAAAAATTATTACTTTTTTATTTGAAATCCGCTTCCTAGCTTCTAGGAAACGTTATGCTTATGTAAAGATTGAGAATAGGAAAAGAAGATTTCTCTTTTCATAAAACAACTTTTTACGTGTTTATTGTTGAGAAATCTTCTTTATTTATGAAAAACATACATCTTTCACAAGTTGTGTAGTATCTTTTTTCTCTACCATTGCTTGCGCAAGCTTGCACATATTTCTTAAAGCATCATTAAGACCTGTACCACCTTTTTTCGGTGTGATTACAATGTTTACTTTATCTTTATAAGCTGCAATAACATCTGCATTTTCTTCCGACATTGCGGCCATCGCAGGAATCCCTGTTAGTTGCATAATATCATATGCAACTTTTGCAGCCATTGCTGAGTAATCAGCGAAGTTGAACGATGGTCCACACATAACAACATCTGGATTCATCTTTTTCACCATCGCACATAACTTTTTACTTACATCTTCAGGATCTGCTAAATAAGTTCCATTTCCGCAATGTAAGCAAGCAATTACTTCACCATTTACAGCTTTTAGAAATGGCTCCATCATAATCGCTGGTCCAATCGCTTCTTTTTTTCCACCTAAAGGTACCATTTTATCATCTTTCGTACCTACTCCGGCTTGAATTTGATCATAAATCATCAAAACTTTCATGCTTCACACACTCCTTATTAATCAAAGGATAAATCATCAAAAGAAATATCTTCGCTTTCTACTTCTTGTGCTTTCTTTTCATCAATTAAATATTGTTTATCCATCGCTTTAATAAACGGCATATAGATAACAACTCCAAGAATTAATAATAGGAATTGTAATACTGCTCCTACCCAGTTTGTTGATAAGAACCCTGAAATAATAACTGGTGTTGTCCAAGGAATTTGAATACCGTTTGTAATTGGTACAATACCTAAGTCCATTGCAAAGTAAGAAATAATAATATTAATTGTTGGTACTAAAATAAATGGAATAATAATTGTTGGGTTCAATACAATTGGTAACCCGAAAACAATTGGTTCGTTAATTCCAAAGATTCCTGGAACTAATGATAATTTACCAAGTTCTTTAATACGTTTTGATTTACAGAATAATAACATCGCAATCAATAAAGATAACGTCGATCCACATCCTCCAAAAGTTGCAAATAAATCTTGGAATTGTGCATTTACAATATTTGGCATTTCTAATCCTGCTTTAAACGCATTTAAGTTTTCCGCAGACAATGTTTGTAAAATAGGGTTATAAACAGCTCCTACAACAGATCCTCCGTTTACCCCGAAGAACCAGAACAAGTGTAAGAAAATGTATGCAATAACCATCGCTCCTAATGTTCCACCTAGTCCAAGCAATGGTGTTTGTAAAATTTGGAAAATAAAGTCAAATGCATTTCCCCAAGGAGTTAATGCAAATAAGATGTTGATGATAAAGAAAATTATCATAACAACTGCAGCAGGGATTAAAGCTCCAAAAGATTGTACTACTGTAGGAGGTACTCCTGCTGGCATTTTAATAACCCATCCTCTTTTTTCAACAAAAGAGTAAATGTGTACGGATGAAAAGGCACATATAATTCCCATGAAAATACCTTTTGCTCCTACCCAACTTAATGGGATACCAGAAACAGAAACTTTCACTTTTTCAGCTAAATTAATTGTTTCATCAGCATTTGTTACTAAGCTTGAAATTGATCCATTAACAACATAAGGCATTAATAAGAACCAAGATAAAACAGCTACTGCAGATCCAAAAATAGGATTAATTTTCATTTGTTTACCAAAAGAATACCCTATCCCGATAACGGCAAATACAGCCATAATATCAAATGTTGCAGCTGTTGGCTTTGTTAAAAATGTTGTAAACGCTACTCCATTAATACTTAAAGTACTTAACCAATCTGTCCATTGAGAGATTGGAAAGTTTGCAATCAATAAGAAGAAAGATCCTACAATTAATAATGGTGTTGAAACTAAGAAACCATCACGAATTGAGATTAGATATTTATTCTTACCAATCGCTTCTGCTAAAGGCATCAAAACCTTCTCTAATGATTCAAACATAATTCTTCTCCTTTTTCATGCTTATCAGCATTTATTTTGTTGCTTCTTTAATCATTTTAATCGCTGTCTTTAATACTCTTTCTCCATTCATCATTCCATAATCTCCAGCATCAATTACAGCAATAGGAATTCCAGTGCTTCCAAACTCATCCACTGTTCCTTGGTATAAATATTTTACTTGAGGTCCTAGTAAAATACAGTCAGGCTTTTGTTCCTTTACAATTTCACCTAATTTGTTGTGAGGGTGTGCTTTTACTTCTACTGGTACATTGTGAGCATCTGCAACTTCTTGCATTTTGTTTGCTAACATACTTGTAGACATTCCAGCACTACAAAATAAATAAATCTTTTTCATGATATTTCTCCTTCCTAATAACATAGTATTTTATTTACTATTTTTTATTACACTAATAGTATATAAGATATTCTTACAAACTATTCTTAAGTTTTTTTCCTAAATACTAGGAAATTAATATACTGCTAACTATTTACCTTCTAATGTAAGTAATCTTTCGTAAAGTTCAATCATCTCAACAGCCATAATTTTACATGTTTCAGCTGCCATTAATTGATCTTCTGCATGCATTAACAACATATTTAATTGCACAGCTTCTCCACTTGCTTCTTGTTGAATCAAGCCAGCATGTGCTTCATGTCCACCTACAAAAGCTTTTTCTCCTTCTTTAATAAGCTCTTTCGCTTTCTCTATATTTCCTTTTTTAGCTTCTTGTATAGCCTCAATATAACTTGATTTTGCCATACCTACGGCAGAAATAATTTGAAAACATTGCATTTCTAATCCTTCCATAATATCCTCCTTCTGATTTATACAATACCCAAATTCTCCATATTTAGTATATACTTTTTTTAATTTTTGTGAACGAATATCCCTTCCTATGTATTAGGAAGTCGTTAATCACCTTTAAATACGCTCATCTTTTCGATTGTTTATCTTACGATTAGGATCCATCATCACATACGTTCCTCCTATGTAATCATGAAGCATTTTTCCATTTCCTACAAAGACTACAAGCAAACAAGATATAACCGATATTCCTACCCATGCATAAATCAACAGCTTTGGCGCATCATAGCCACTAAAAAGAAATAACCCTTGTCGATATAAAGAAGTAAGAACAATTAAATTTCCTTCTATCAAGGCAATCCCTACCAACTGACGCTTAATAAGAGTCCATAATGTCACATCTTTTCCATTATTTCTTACAACCTTAAATCCAAATGCTCGCTTCCCTAAGGTTTGCCCCTTCCATACTTTCCATGGAATAATCACATAATAAATAAGGGCCATCAAAAACGCAATTCCACAAGCAATGAAACCATTATTCCCTGGATAATTTAAAAATACCATAGCTTCTTGCATATTCGTACTTCCCGTTAATATTGAATACATATAAATAGGAATAATAAAAATAAATATAGTCCCTACAAACCAATCAATTAAATAAGCAACAAAACGACTATTGACCGTTACATCACATAGAGAGCTTTGCATACGGGCATACATATAAGCTGCCTTATCATTTAAACGTTTCATCATTTTTCTCCTTTACTCTATCATTTGTTCAATAAACTCTTCATGCGTTTTCACCTCTAATAAAGATGCAAACTTTTTCGAATCACTAACAGCAATCGATAACCAATCAAAAAAGAGTTTCATTAACTTCTGATCTGCTTCATGAATTGCTAATAATATAACAAGCTTCACATCATATTCTCCCCAAGTAATTGGCTTCTTTAAAATAGCAATACTCAAGTTTGATTTTTTCGCTGCTACATTCATTGTGTGAGGAATCGCAAAGCTATAAGCAAATGAAGTTGCGGACATTTCTTCTCTTAATAAAATCGCTTCTTTAAAATGCTTATCTACATAGCCTTTTTGATAAAGACGATCACACATAAAATTAATCACATCTTCTGGTGCTTGTGCTTCTACATCGGTATAAAAGAAAGAAGGCTCTATTAAGGTCGTAATCTTTGATACAAACTCCAATTGGAATTTTTGTTTATCAAGTAAATTCAGTGCTTGGAATATTTTACTTTCATCTTCAAAGTTAATAAATAATGAAATTTGTATTGTTGGTATTTCTAAAGAGTGTTTCAATGGTAAAACAGTCAAAATAAGATCCGGTTCTTTACTTAACATTGCTTTCTCTTCAAAGAAATTCATACATTCCACAATATCTAGTCGCTCAGAAAAGCGATTTTTTACTTTCTGTACACATAAATTAGACAATGCTTGATCATTTGGATAAACCATCACAACACGATATTTACGATTTTGATTCAATCGATCATAAGCTGATCCAAGGTGCAAAGCAATAAACCCAACTTCACTTTCATCAATTTTCATTTTTAATACTTCTTCAATATAGCGCCCAACACGAATTCCCATTTCAAATACAAGCGGAATTTTTCGTTTAATTTCTTCTAAATAAACATTATCCACATGCACATTTTTCACATGTCTTTCAATCAATGATTGAATATGAACTTGAAGTCCTACTTTTAGATCCATGTCTTCCGTAAGATCAATCGCAAATACTTTATTTAAATCTTCTAAAATACCATCTACAAGTTCTTGTAAGGAATACTTTTGCGTACATAAACGCACAAAATCTTGCGTATAATCTGTACTCTTTTTCCCTAACAATAATAAAGTTAATAAAATAATCTCATCTTCAACAATTTCAATACGAATTTTTTTCGCTACTCGATTAAAAAAGTCACATGCAATTTCATACTCAACACTTTTTTGAATCACTTCATTTTTACGATCTGTATGAATAAAATTATGTCGTAAGATACGCTCAATAGCGATTCCTATATGAAGCATTAACATCGGAAAAGCCATCTCTCTTACATGGAAATGATACTTTTCAAAAGTTTCTTCTAAAATTTGTTTAATTTGTAATAAGTCAAAATCTTTATAGAAAGTCGCTAATTTATTGAGATTAAAGAAGTTGCCTTGTATTTCTGCCGCAAGCAATTCTTTATACAATTTACGCTTGCTCTCTTCACTTCCTTCTAAACGGATAAAATTTTTACTACGGATAAGCTTTAACGTAGGATAAGGTTCAATCATTTTCTTAATACGCTTTAAATCATTATCAATGGAATACCCACTAACAAACACTTGATCTTGTAGTGTTGTAAGATGTACTTCATGCTTCTCAAATAACAACTCTTGAATAATGTAAACACATCTTTCAAATGGCGTCTGTGGTGTAATATTTTCAAGTGTAACAGGAATATTGGCACACGCCCCTTGATGCATACGATAACCATAACGTAAATTTGATTCAATAAGCGTCTCTTCATAATATTTATTAATATGATCAATATCCGATCGGATTGTTCTATCCGACACATTTAACATTCTCGATAATTCTTTCCCCGTAATCCAATGCTTATTCCCCTCCATAATTAATATAATTTTTTCTTGTCGCTTATTTAGCACAAATATCACCTTTTCTAGATATTTTATTCACATGGAATATCCTTCTATTCATTATAGTATATTTTTAACCTTTTGAAAAGGAGCATTGAGATTCACTTCCTTACTACCAAACATCAATCTTTCATAAAATAAAAAATTCTATATATCATTCAAGAATGAATAATATACAGAAATACTTTATAACTTAAAAATTACTTCTTTCTTTTTTCTTCCAACTCTAACATATATCTGTCAAAATCTGATATAAACAATCTATCTTGAATGACACGATATTTCTCAAATTCTGTTTCCGCATGAACCTTTGCGATTTCTGCCGACACTTTCCCACTATCCTTTAAAATACCATACTCAAACATCTCTATAAAACTATTAAGTCGTTTTTCCCAATCCTGCATAGTCAATGGTATATGTCTTAATGTCATATTTTCAGCAAAATCTAAATATGCCGTAACCATACGATTCAATTGTTTCATCTCATCTTGACTTAAATAATTTTTAGCAACTGTAACATCACTTTTCTTTATTTTACCTAAAGGTGCATCTGCCCATGTAGTTAATCCCATATGTTCTTTTGTATGATCTGCTCTTTCTACAATCAACTCACTTGCTGTATATCCATGTATCGCATAATGCATTTTATTTTGAACAGTGGCATAAAACCTTTTTGTAGTTGCTGAATTTTTATCATAGTCAACCGCCGTAGCGTAAATATCCGTAATTTTTTGATAAAATTTTCTTTCACTTGCTCGTATTTCACGAATACGCTCTAACTGCTCATCAAAATATTTTTCAGTTAAATAAGTCCCTCTCTTTAATCTTTCATCATCCATTACCCATCCTTTAATCGTGTAGTCCTTCGCAATATGATTCGCCCATTTTCTAAACTGTACAGCTCTTTCAGAATTCACTTTAAATCCTACAGCGATAATCATTTGCAAGTTATAATGCTTCGTATTACGTATTATCTTACGTTCTCCTTCCGTTTGAACTATCCGGAAATTCCGGATAGTTGCACCTTCTTCAAGCTCAAAGCTAGCATAAATTTTCTTAATATGCCCATTTATTGTACGAACATTCACATCATATAAGACAGCCATCATCTTTTGAGTCAACCATATGTTCTCATCCTCATAGCGTATTTCAATACTCTTTTGCTGATCACCTATAGAAGCAACATAAGTTAAATATTCTGCAACACTAGAACGAATCGTTATTTCATCTTTTTTTCTTTTCAAACAAACCCCTCCTTAATTGCATTCATCCCCTTTTCTTGGCTACATTATATCATAACTTAAGCTTTATGATATTAGTCGATAATAAAAAATATCATAATAAAATAACCCAATTATTTTAAGACATTTTCCATTTTAATTAACATTCAATTTAATCATTTTTAAATAAAAGACTAAATTAAAAATAACAATGACAAAATTAAAATTAAACAAAAAAAATCTACTCTTATCATTAAACTACTCCAAAGCTTTCCATTTCCTAGGTAATAAAAAGAAGAAACTTTTAACCAAAAAAGTCAATCGCTTGCATAATCTTTAAAATATACTAGAATATAAGAAAGTGAGGTTGAGAATATGAAAGCAATATTAATACATTATCCAAAATGTAGCACATGTCAAAAAGCAAAAAAATATTTAACTTCTTTAGCAGTAGATTTTGAAGAACGTCATATTGTAGAACAAAATCCTACGGTAGAAGAACTTACTTTATGGATTCAACAAAGTAAGCTTGATATTAAGAAGTTTTTTAATACAAGTGGAAATTTATATAAAGAACAAAAATTAAAAGATAAATTGCCAACGATGAGTGATGAAGAGAAAATACAATTATTAGCAAGCAATGGTATGCTTGTGAAAAGACCTCTTTTATTATATAAAGATACAGTACTTGTAGGCTTTAAAGAAGAAGCTTATCAACAGCTGTTTAAATAAAGGAAGTACTATGAAACTAGGAGAATCTTTAGAAGACTATTTAGAGTGTCTTCTTATTTTAGGAGAAAAAGGAAAAATACGTAGTGTTGATGTAGCTAAAATGATGAATGTTACAAAACCAAGTGTAAACAATGCCATGAAAATATTAAAAGAAAAAGGCTATGTTTTACAAGAAAGTTATAAAGATATTCAACTTACGCAACAAGGTCACAAACTCGCTTCTTCAATATTTAAGCGTCATCAAATATTGACTGCTTTCCTACGAGATATTCTTCATGTAGAAGAGACAACGGCAGAAGAAGATGCTTGTAAGATGGAACATATTTTAAGTAAAGAAACTTTTCATCAATTATCACTTTTTTATGAGCAATATATGCAAAAGCAAGAAAATTAGATAAAGATTGATATTTTATAAGTAGCAAATAGCTACTTTTTTTCATTATAAAAGGAAGCTAAAAATCACGAATTAATTCCTAACTTCCTTTTCATTTTTAAATATATACTCACTTTCTTAATCTTCTAAGCCTTCATAAGGATATTTTTCCATCATAACTACAATTTCTTTTCTAACTTTTGTAATCACTTCTTCTGTTGGATTTTTCAAAATTTTTGCAATCCATTTTCCTACTTGTTGGAATTCTTGTTTTTGGAAGCCTCTTGTTGTCATAGCAGCACTTCCTAAACGAATTCCACTTGTTATAAATGGTTTTTCTTGATCATATGGAATTGTATTTTTATTACATGTAATACCTGCTTGATCTAAATAACTTTCCGCATCTTTTCCACTCATACCAATGGAGCCTTTTACATCAATTAAGCATAAATGATTATCACTTCCATCACTCACTACACGGAAACCTTCTTCTTTTAACGTCTCCACTAAAACTTGGCAATTATCAATTATAGCTTGTTGGTACTGTGTAAAGGATGGTTGTAAAGCCTCATAAAAACATACTGCTTTTGCAGCAATAATATGCATAAGAGGGCCACCTTGCATACCAGGGAAAACCTTCTTATCAATAATATCCGCAAATTCCTTCTTACAAAGAATAATCCCTCCACGAGGCCCACGTAATGTCTTATGTGTCGTACTTGTCACAAAATCTGCATAAGGTACAGGACTAGGATGTAAACCAGCAGCTACAAGCCCAGCAATATGTGCCATATCGACCATTAAATAAGCACCTACTTCATCTGCAATTGCACGAAACTTTTGAAAATCAATAATTCTTGGATATGCACTTGCCCCTGCAACAATCAATTTAGGTTTTACTTTCTTCGTTATCTGTAATACTTCATCATAATCAATGCATTCTGTTTCTTTATTTACTCCATAACTTTCAAAGTGATATAAAGAACCACTAAAATTCAACGGATGACCATGCGTTAAATGCCCACCAGCTGCTAAATCCATTCCTAATACTGTATCATTAGGCTCTAAAATAGCCATATAGACTCCCATATTCGCTTGTGAACCAGAATGTGGTTGTACATTGACATGTTCTGCTTGAAAAAGTTCTTTTAAACGCTCTTTCGCAATATCCTCTACTTGATCTACATACTCACAACCACCATAATAACGTTTCTTTGGATATCCTTCCGCATATTTGTTCGTAAGAATACTTCCAGCAGCTTCTCTTACATCTTTCGATACATAATTTTCGGATGCAATTAATTCAATATTATAAAACTGACGCTTAGCCTCTTCTTCAATTGCTTTTTGAATCTTAATATCTTTCATAAGATCCTCCTTTCATGATTTCATAAACCTTTTTATTCCTCTTCTAACTGCATCACTTTCTCTATTCGACAAACATGACGCTTCTCTTTACTAAACTCTGTTTCAATCCATGTTTGTACAATTTCTTTCATGATTTCAACACCAAGAACACGCTGTCCCATAGCAAGCACATTGCTATCATTATGCTCTCTTGTTAAACGAGCACTTACAGGATCACTACATAATGCACAACGAATACCTTTTATTTTATTCGCTACAATACTTACCCCAATTCCTGTTCCACAAATCACAATTCCACGATCATTTTTTCCCTGCGCTACTGATTTTGCACAAGGGCCTGCAGTATCTGGATAATCCATAGATTCTGTACCATGCGTTCCAAAATCTTCTACACTATGCCCCATATCTTCTAACATTTTTTTTACAATTTCTTTATATTCAAATGCTCCATGATCACATGCCAATGCTATTTTCATAAAATATCCTCCTTATGTAACGCTTTCTCTATCATTTCTAAAGAAATGGGTCCTTCTCTTAAAACTTTCCATTTCTCTCCTGTCAAATCTACAATCGTACTTGCTTTCCCTTTTGCTTCCCCCACAACAATAGCATCAATTCTTCCATCTAACTGCTCTAAAACACATTCAGCATTATAACCACAAGGCAAACCAGAAAGATTTGCACTTGATACAAGTAAAGGCTTTCCACATCCTTCAATAACTTTTTGAAGAAAAGGATCATCTGGTATACGAACACCAATCGTATCTAAGCCATTTGTAAGATAACTTGCTACTGCATCTTGTTTCTTTAAAACCATTGTAAAAGCTCCTGGCATAAAACTCTTCGCTAATTGCTTGGCAATCGTATTTAATTTAGCTACTTCTTCCATCTGCACAATAGAACTCACCATGGTTGGAATAGGCTTATTCTCTGGCCTTCCTTTTGCTTCTTTTAGTCTCTTTAATGCTTGTTCATTCTCATATATAACAGCTAATCCATAAACCGTATCTGTTGGAAGGGCTACTACTTTCCCTTCTTTTAAATATGTAATAATAGATAAAAGATCTTTTTCATATAATTTTTCTGTTCTCATCTTTCCTACCTCGATAGCGCTATATACTACTTATAGTATAACAGAAATCATTTTCAAAACCCACTCCTTTACAAAATAAAAAATTCCTTCTTATTTATCTAAATAAAAAGAAATTTTTTCTCTTCCATATTACTAAATATAAATAAATAACATACGATCTTTCTCATTAATATCTTTTAAAACTTCCACTTTAGCATGAGGAAAAGCTGCTTTCGCTTCTTGCATTAATATCTCTTTTTGTAAATATCCTATTTCAAAAGCTAATATAGCCTTTTCTTTTAAGATAGAAGGTGCTTTTTGAAAAATCTCTCGATAAAACTTCAAACCATCTTCTCCTCCAAATAAAGCTAAATGAGGTTCAAAATGAAGAACACTATCTTCTATTTCCTCTTCTTGTGGAATATATGGTGGGTTACTAATTAAAAAATCAACTTTAATCCCTTTTTCAATCATTGGATCTAACATATTCCCTACCATAAAAGTTACTTCAGCTTCATTTTTTTGTGCATTTTCTTTCGCAACTTCAATAGCAGATGATGAAATATCGCTCGCATACATTTGTAAACGTGGTTCTTCCTTTTTTAAAGTAATCGCAATTGCTCCACTTCCAGTTCCAATATCAACTGCCACTACCTCTTCAGCTTCTGAAAAATGCTCATCATATGCAACTAAAATATGAGATACTAGCTCTTCTGTCTCTGGACGAGGAATCAAAACATCTTCATTTACTTTCATTTGATATCCATAAAACCAAGTATATCCTAAAATATACGATAATGGCTTTCCTTCTAGTAATTGTGTCAATCCCTTCTCATATTCTTGTTGGAGTGCTGAAGGCATTTCCTCTTCAAATTCCATATATAAATTATGTGCTTCTTTATTCGTTAGCTCTAACAAATATAAAAGGGCTGCCTGTTCTCCAAGATCAGCTTCTTCCATACGAGCTTGTGCTTCTCTTAATACTTCTTTAAAACTAGCCATTTTCACTACCTGCCAATTTCGCTTGTTGATCTGCATGTTGCAAAGCATCGAAAACATCTTTTAGTTTTCCTTCCATAATACGATCAAGCTGTTGTAAAGTAAGCGAAATTCGATGATCTGTCACACGATTTTGTGGATAGTTGTATGTTCGTATCTTTTCAGCACGATCTCCTGTCCCTATCTTACTTTTTCGCTCTGCCCCTTGTTCTGCTTCTAATTTTCTTTGTTGCTCTTCATATACTCTTGATCGTATCGTCATTAACGCTGTCGCTCTATTTTCGTGTTGTGATCGACCATCTTGACATTTCACCGTAATCCCTGTTGGTATATGCGTAACACGTACAGCAGAATCTGTCTTATTTACGTGCTGACCTCCAGCTCCACTAGCACGCATAGTATCAATTTCTAAATCATTCATATCAATATCAAATTCTTCTGGCTCAATCTCAGGTGTAACTAATACTGTTGCTGTTGATGTATGAATTCTTCCTTGAGATTCAGTCTTTGGAACACGTTGTACACGGTGACTTCCAGACTCAAACTTCAATGTTCCATAAACACCATTCCCTTTAACCATAAACGATACTAAAGAGAATCCTCCAGCTTCCGCATCAGCCATTTCAATAATCTCGATTTTCCATCCTTGTGATTCTGCATATTTACTATACATTCGATATAAGTCACCAGCAAAAATGTTCCCCTCATCTCCTCCTGCAGCTCCTCTTATCTCCACAATAGCATTATTTCCATCATTTGGATCTTTCGGTATTAATAAAACTTGAAGCTTATCAAGTAAAGTAGCACTTTTAGGCTCTAATGTTTCTATTTCCATTTTTGCCATTTCTTTTAGCTCTTTATCCTCTTCCATAAGCAATACTTTTGCTTCTTCCAATTGCTTCATCACTTCTTTATATTCAGAGTAGACTTCTACTACTTGTGTTAAATCAGCTTGTTCTCTACCAAGTTTCGCCAAAAGTTTATTATCAGACACAACTTCTGGTGACATCATCAACTCATTAATCTCATGATAACGATGAACCATCCCTTCTAATCTTTCGATCATTACACTCATAAAGAACCTCCTTAAAACTTTTCTTATATATCTTCATTATATCCTTATATACTATACCATTCTTAGCTATTCTTGGAAAGAAAAAGATGAGTAAATCCCTTTTATTTTCTTAAACTTTTCCTTATTTATCCTCAAATAAAAAATGAACTCTACGCCACCTAAAGTTCACCTCTTTCGACTTCTATATCTATTTATTTGGTATAAGACAAAGATTGCTCTTCAATCGTTGGCTTTCCCTTAACTTTATGACAATGCCGGCATCTTGCCTCATAAGACTCACTGGCCCCAACAAGAATAATAGGCTCATCATAACTTGCAGGCTCCCCATCTATCAATCTTTGGCTTCGCGTAGCTGGTGCTCCACAAGCACTACATACAGCTGTTAATTTCGTAACAAATTCGGCACTTGTAAATAGCTTAGGCATGACACCAAATGCTACCCCACGAAAATCCATATCTAAGCCTGCTACCATCACTCTTTTTCCTTTATCCGCAAAATATTCACAAATTTCTACAATCTCATCATCAAAAAATTGTACTTCATCAATAGCTATCACATCAATGCTATCATCTACATGTTGAAAAATATCACGCCCATGCTGTATCGCAAAACTCTTCACACTACTTCCTGCATGTGATACAACATTATCATCACTATAACGATTGTCAATAGCAGGTTTAAATACAGCTATTTTTTTCTTTGCATACTCTAATACTTTAATTCTTCTTATAAGCTCTTCTGTCTTTCCCGCAAACATACAACCTGATATAACTTCAATCCATCCTTCTTTATATTGCTTATACATTCTATTCACCTCAAGTAACTATTATTATAACAAAATTAGCCAAAAAAAGTAACTTAAATTCATCTATAAATTGGAATGTTTTGTTAAAAAAAAGCTATCGGAATATAGTTCTCTATACCCCAATAGCTTTTTTTATTTCATACCATATTTTCTATTAAATTTTTCAATTCTACCTTGTGCAGCAGCGAAACGTTGACGTCCAGTATAAAATGGATGACAATTTGAACAAGTATCTACACGTAATTCTTTTGCTGTTGATCCTGATTCAAATTCATGACCACAAGATGTACATTTCACCATAACACGGTTGTATTCTGGATGAATTCCTTTTTTCATTTTTAACTCTCCTTCCGCCTTAGATTTCATGTCAATCTAAAGTAAGTGCTTTATTATTATAACAATACTCTTTAAAATTATCAATAGCATTAAAAATTAAATTTCTTAAATTACGCATTAAATATACATTTTTTCTATACTTGAAGATTCTTTTTCTTTCTTTTCAAATAAGCAAGTACTCCTACAGATCCTCCCATAAGGACTGTCCATAGTCCTATCTGTGTAGCATCTCCTGTTTGTACTCCTTCAACACTACCTTCTGGTTGCACTTCATCTGTTGTTGTATCATCATCT
>CAMWMY010000007.1 GCA_947175465.1 uncultured Erysipelotrichaceae bacterium
ATCAAGAAGTTGAAATAACATTAGATATAGAGTGTATGGAAAATTATAAGTGCATTATCACTAATTATGAGGATCGAAAATTAGAGTCTAAGTTAGTTTTAAAGCCATATGAATCTATTGCTTTTATTCATGAAAAATGATAAGAGTAATAGAAGATATAGTATAAGGAACTGTATACTAAATAATATCTTATAAAATAATTATTTGAAGAAGAAGGATTCATAAAAGGGACTTCTTCTTTATTTATGTTAACTAGTATTGATATTATGATGAATAGAGACTATGATTAAAGTATAGGAGGGATGTATGTTCAAAATAGAAGTAGAAAATTTATATTGGATAGATGGAAATCTAGATAATCCGGATGATTTATGTTTACATGGAGAAGCTACTGTAAATGTTGGAGACGAAACATTGCAATATAACGCAACTGTTAGCGCAACGGCGTTATATTTATTGAAAACATTAACAGAGAATCATATAATGCATACCTCCATTCAAATGTTACCATGTTGTGGTTCCTTTATAATACCTAATGAGGATTTAACTAATGTAGATATTTATGGGTGTGATAATGGAATTGATTGGAGTGTAATACATGAAGGAGATTGTGTAAAAATAATTACAGAAAGTCAGAATGAAACCATAGTAAGTATTCTTGAATATACTGAAGAAGTATATAAATTTGCAGATAAAATAGAATCTTTTTATAAAAAGTGTACCTCAAAAAGTATTTATGATGAATTTGAGAAAAGGGGATACATTGCTTTTTGGAATGAGTGGAATATTAGAAGAAATAAAAAGTTATAGATAGGATAGCTATAGGAGGTAATAATGGATAGAGAAGAGTTATTAGAAGAATTATCAGAAAGTTTATTGTGTGAAGTTGTTTGTTTGCATATTGAAAAAGTAGATCAAATATTTTCTATGTTAAAGGATATTCATTATATTGAAGATAAGGAACATGTATTATTGCAAGTGAAAGAGTGCGAGCTTTTGCATACTGAAGATTTTGATATTGTAAACTCAATAATAGATGACGGAAATATTTTAATTGCTTTTGAAATGCCGTTTATTTTATCGGTATGGGGGGAAGAAGATCAACTTTTAAGAATTACTGCTAATGCAGTAGGTAAATGCAAAGTTCCTGATATAGATAAACATAATTGGAATAGTATAGAACTGGAAGATATGGACAAAGAAGCCTTATTAGCAAACCAAAACTTAGTAGATATAGTAGAGTTAGGCTATACTTATGTTGAATGTGATGATGTGAGATGCATATAGAAGAATAGGAAAGGTAGAGCAGAAGGTTCTATCTTTTTTTTGAATATTAAAAACATGTTGTTGACAGATAAACTAGTAAGTGATACTATATAGAAGTATTTAGTAATACTAAGTAGTAGAGGAGTGATTATGTTGGAAAATATAACAGAGATGTTGAAAGGAGTATTAGAAGGCTGTGTTCTGGAAATTATAAGCCATGAGGAGATCTATGGTTATGAGATTACGAAAAGATTAAATGCTCTTGGATTTTCAGATGTTGTAGATGGAACAGTTTATACTATTTTAGTTCGGCTTGAAAAAAATAAGTTAGTGGAAACCACAAAAAAGAAATCAGATATGGGGCCACCACGAAAGTTTTTCACATTAAATGATGCAGGGCATGAAGAGTTACAAAAGTTCTGGGAAAAATGGGAATTTGTTTCTACAAAAATAAGTCAATTAAAGGAGATAAGCAAAAATGTTAGATAATTTTATAAAGTTAGTAATCGGAGATTTAGATGAAAAGCGTGAATATAAAGAACTGATGAAAAGAGTAGATGCACTACCAAAAGAGTATAGCTTTGCATTTAAAAAAATTCAAAAGTATATGTATACAGTGGGAGCTCCAGGTGGAGATATGAATATATTTACGGATATGACAATGTTTCAAGATTTAGTGGAGTTATTTGAAATAAGTGTGGCAGATGGTAGAAAAATTGTTGATGTTATCGGTAACGATGCAGATAAGTTCAGTGATGAATTTATGAGTGCTTATAGAATGGATAGAGGAGCTATGAGAGAGAAGCTTAATAGTGAAATTATGGAAAGATTTAATAAGGAAGGACGATCATAATGATAAAATTTATACAACGAATGATTGATGACAAAAAAGAGTATAAAGAGCAAATGGCAAGAGTTGAAACATTGCCAGAGGATTATAAATTTGTCTTTTTAAAAATACATGATTATATATGGAGTTTTGCTGGTGGAGATGGATCAGATATGTTGAAGGCACAACAGCAATTAATCGAATTGTTTGAAGCAAGTGCCTTAGATGGAAAACATGTTCTTGAGGTGACGGGAGAAGATGTTGCTGGTTTTTGTGATGATTTGATACAAGATTCTAAAAAATGGACGGATCACTATCGCAAAAAATTAAATCGTAGTATGGGAGTAAAATGAATAAATATTATAATTAATTATATTGAATTTTATCTTTAAAAGAGAGTATATATTATTAAAAATATAGTATTTTAGAATTTATAAGATTTCTAAAAGACAAAAGTAGTTAAATAATTTATGAAAAGTGAACTAATACATGATATAAGGGTAGGTATTGAGAAAGTATAAGCAATGTCTTTAGGGATGAGCTTTGGGAGTAGGGTTATATCGAAGCTAAAAACCACCGGTTTAACCGGTGGATATTTTTTGTTTTATTAGAAATAATAACTTTATAACATTGCGTTTTTATCCCTATAAATTATAATATCATTAATATTTATAATAAGTATATGAGTTTATTTTTAAAAGTTATATTGAAAATATAAAATTGTTTTATTCATTTGTCATAGAAAGGAGCTTATAGGGTATTTTAAAAGAAGTAAAAGATGTGGGAAATGGATTATAAATTTATGTTATAATAAAACAGAAAGAAGTGATAAATGCATGGGGCAATGGATAAATATGTTTATGTATACAGATCGAAAAGCTTTTTTAAGATCCAATCTTTTACAATATTTGCCGTGTTATGAAGTAGAGAAATTCATTGAAAAGGGAGTTTCTTGTGCTGATCAAGATCTTATAGAATATATAGCTAAAAGAAGAGTTCATAAATATTGTGTACAAACAGGGAGTTTTTCATTTGTTTTAGGAAGTGTAGGGCCATGGTTATGGCTAGTTGATTATATCCAATTTTATTTTCATAGTGCTTTATTAGCGCAAGAACTTTATTATTTATATGATCCTATTCCCTTCTTTAAACTATCGAATAAAAAAGATATACAAATGATTTTTGCTCTTTTATTAGGGGCTACAAGTTCTGTGAAAACAGTAGGAACATTTTTAAGTGGAGTTACGAAATTTTTGTTAAGAAAAACAGAATCTACAATAACAGTTAGTATGATTCCAGCAGCGAGTGGGATAGTAAATGGGTGTATGAGTTATATTTTATTGCAATCTTTAGCTGAAGAATTTATTAAGCAAATGAAGAATATGAAACAACCAGAGCATACAGCTAGTTATGAAGTAAAAGAAGTGATAGAGCTTCCTTATCAAGAACATCAAAAACAAGAAGTATTTTGTAATTTAGAAAAGCTACATGAACTTTATGTTTATGTTCAAGATGGGTATATAACAAAAGAAGAGTTTGAAGGTTTAAGACAGCAATATATATAAAAGAGAATATTTATTTTTAACTGTTGATACAAATCAGCAGTTTTTTGATATTAAAAAGGAAGAAAGAAAAGAAGTTGAAGGTTAGATAAATAAGTTGATTTGTGATACACTAATGTTATTGAAGTGCATATCTTTAAAAGTAATTTGGAATAGAAAAGAGGAGATATATGAAGTTGTTTCCAAAATATATTATGAAGTTGTTTCTAAAAATTATATTGATTTTTGGGGTTTATTATATAGCGGAACTTATTGTATCATTTTTTAATTTGCCATTTTCTGGAAGTTCATTAGGAATATCATTATTAGTATTATGGAAATGCATATCTTTAACAGTAATTTGGAATAGAAAAGAGGAAGATATATGAAGTTATTTCGAGAAGTTATATTAATTTTTGGGATTTATTATATAGGGGAATTTCTTACAACATTTTTAAATTTACCAATTCCTGGGAATTTAGTAGGGATGTTACTATTATTCTTATTGTTATGTTGTAATGTAGTGAAATTAAAACAAGTATCAACAGTATCTGATTTTTTATTAAGCCATTTATCTTTCTTTTTTATTCCAGCAGGAGTTGGGCTAATGAGTAATTTCTCACTCATTGCAAATGCGTGGTTTCCAATTATTATTGTATGTGCAATTACAACGATCATAACGATGGGTGTTACAGGAAAAGTAGTACAATTAATCATGAAGAAAGGAAAGAAATAGTATGGAAACTTTATTACAATCTCCAATGTTTGGTATTTTATTATCTTTGTTAGCATTTGAATGTGCTATTTTGATACAAAAGAAAACAAAATTACTTATTTTAAACCCTTTGATGGTAGCAATTGTTATGGTTATTTTGTTTTTAGTAGTAACACAAATTGATTTGTCTTATTATCAAGTAGGAGGAGATATTATTAATATGTTCCTTGGACCTGCAACCGTTGTTTTAGCGGTTCCGTTATATAGACAAATACACAATTTAAAAGCTTATTTTATTCCTATTTTATGTGGGATTTTTATAGGAACATTGGTAGGATTATGTAGCATTCTTTTATGCTCTGTTCTTTTTGGATTTGATTTACAAATGATGGCTTCTTTATTACCTAAGTCTGTAACAACACCTATTGGTGTTGAATTAAGTAAGCAATTAGGAGGTATTCCATCGATTACGATATTTAATATCTTAATTACAGGAATTGTAGGAGCTGTAGGAGCAGATTTTATATGTAAAATGCTTAAAATTACAGAACCAGTAGCCAAAGGGATTGCGATAGGAACTTCAGCACATGCTTTAGGGACAACGAAAGCATTACAGCTAGGGCAAACAGAAGGAGCGATGAGCTCTTTAGCGATTGGGATTGCAGGAATTATGACAGTACTGCTAGCTCCTCTTTTATGGAATTTTGTACTTCCTTTATTAGCGTGATATTTCCTAGGGAATAGCAATATCTTTATGTAATAATATAGTATGATTAAATAGTTATTACTACTTTTTTAGCTTTTTTAAAAGTAGTAATAGGAATATGTAAACTTGATAACTTATACGATAATATCCTAAAAGTTATAATTAATGAGATGGCTAAAAGTATAGAATGCATCTACTCGAAAAAGAGAAGATGCATTTTTTATATAGTTGATAATACAGATATATGAAATAATATTTAAAATTATTATTTAAATATTGAAATAATATTTCATATATGATAGTATCAAAGTGTGGTAGTTTTGTAGAATATAGCTGGAGGTATTGTAGATGACAAAAATAAATTTAGAAAAATTAACAACAGAAAGTAGAAATAAAAATTCATTAAATATAGATAGTGTTTCAACTTTAGAAATGGTAAAGATCATCAATTCTGAAGATAAAAAAGTAGCATTGGCAGTAGAAGAAGAGCTACCTAAAATAGCAGAAGCTATAGATGGAATTGTGGAAGGAATTCATAAAGGTGGAAGACTTATCTATATAGGAGCAGGAACGTCAGGAAGATTAGGTGTTTTAGATGCTTCAGAGTGCCCACCAACTTATGGCGTTTCAGATCAGTTAGTACAAGGCATAATTGCTGGTGGAAAAGAGGCGATGTTTAAGGCTAAAGAGGGTGCTGAGGATTCTAAGGAATTAGCAATAGAAGATTTGAAAGCGCTGTCATTAAGTGATAATGATACTGTAGTTGGATTAGCAGCTTCAGGAAGAACTCCTTATGTAATTGGAGGGTTAGAGTTTGCCAATAAAGTAGGGGCATTAACTTTATCTATTACTTGTAACGCAGATTCAGAAGTAGCGAAAGCATCGAAAATTTCAATAGCACCTGTTGTTGGTGCTGAAGTTGTGACTGGTTCAACAAGGTTAAAATCAGGTACTGCACAAAAGTTAGTTTTAAATATGTTATCTACAGGAGCTATGATCAAACTTGGGAAAGTTTATGGAAATTTAATGGTAGATGTAAAAGCAACGAATGAAAAGCTAGTTGAAAGAGCGAAAAGAATCGTATGTGAAGCAACGGGAATAGAAAGAGAAGAAGCAGAACAAATATTAGAAGAGACTGGCTTTGATGTTAAACTTGCTATATTTATGATTCTTTCACAGCTGAATAAAAAAGATGCGAAAAAGATTTTAGATGAGAATAAGGGATATATTGCTGAGGCATTAAAAGAAGTTAAAGATTAAATCTATTTTAGGGAGGAAGAAATGATGAACAACACAGAAATAGCAAAAAATCTAATAGAGTTTGTTGGGGGTAAGGAAAATATAATCTCTGTAAAGAATTGTATGACTCGTTGTCGGTTTGAATTAAAAGATATTTCAAAAGCAGATATTGAAAGTATTAAAAAATCACAAGATGTTTTAGGAGTAGTAAATGCAGATGAGCAACTTCAAGTAGTTTATGGTGTGGGAAAAGTGAACAAAGTTACCGAAGAAGTGAATAAAATACTTGAAAAGCAAGCTGTGTTATTGGGAGAAGATGCTGTTAAAGAAACAAAAGAAAAATTAAAAGCGAAAAATAATACGAAATTTAAAAATATATTGAGAAAATTAGGAAATGTGTTTATTCCTTTGATTCCTTTATTTGTAGCTTGTGGGTTGGTACTAGCTGTTAATAATATTTGTAATGTTCAATTTGGAGATGCATATAAAACAACAGCTGCTGGACAAATTATTGGGCTTATAGGAAATGGAGTATTTTCTATATTATCGATCTTAGTAGGTGTAAATGCAGCGAAAGAATTTGGATCTAGTATGCCGATGATTGGAGGAGTACTTGGAGGTATTTTATCATCCTCTACATTAGCTAATATCACACTTTTTGGAAATACCTTAACACCAGGGCGTGGTGGTATTATTTCTGTGATTTTAGTAGTTATTTTAGCAGTTTATGTAGAAAAAATATGTAGAAAAGTTGTACCTGAAGTACTTGATTTATTTGTAACACCATTAGTTACTTTAATTATTTCTGTTTTAGCTGCATTATTTATATTACAACCAATAGGTGGAGGAATTTCAGATTTTATTGGATTATTAGTTGCCCAAACAATAGCATCTGATAATACATTTATTTCTGTTCTTTCAGGAGGAATTTCAGGAGCATTATTCTTACCTTTAGTTATGACAGGGATGCACCAAGCATTAACACCTATACATGCTGATTTAATAGCTAATGCAGGTTATACTGTTTTATTACCTATATTAGCAACAGCAGGTATGGCACAAGTTGGGGCTACAATTGCGGTTCTTAGAAAAACAAAAAATAAAAGATTAAAGAAAACAGCTAAAAATGCTTTATTACCAGGATTTTTAGGAATTGGAGAACCATTAATTTATGGTATTACTTTACCATTAGGGAAGCCTTTCTTAGGAGCTTGTTTAGGAGCAGGTGTTGGTGGAGCGATCATGGCTTTCTTCAACGTTGGATCTGTTGCGATAGGAGTATCTGGTTTACCACTAGCATTATTAATAGCTGATGGAAAAATGTTAGTCTTTTTAATAGGAGTGTTAGCTTCTTATATAGCAGGATATATATTTACTGAAATCTTAGGATTTGAAGATCCTATTGAATAATAAAATATAGTGTGAGAATATAGAGCTATCATTGATAGCTCTATATGTATATAGGACTTAAAAAAAGATTTAAATATGGAAATAATAGTGAGGAGTGGTGGTATGAAATACGGATTTTCGGTTTATTTTGGTTTAGATAATAGTAAAGAAGAGAATAGAAAACTATTAGAAGATGCACATAACCTTGGCTTTACTAGAATATTTACTTCCTTACATATACCAGAGGCTAATTATGAAGTTTTAAAAAAAGAAGTGAGAGAATTTTATGCATTAGCCAAAGAATATGATATGGATATTATTAGTGATATATCTCCTAATACATTTCGCTTTTTAGATTTAGAAGATATGGATTTAAAAGGGTTGAAAGATATGGGGGTAAAGACGATAAGAATTGATTTTGGTTATAGTGAAGAACATATTGCGCAGATGAGCAAAAATGAATATGGTATGAAAATTCAGCTAAATGCTTCTACAATTACGGAGGAATTTTTTGAAAAATTAGATAGGTATTCTCCGGATTATCATAATATAGATGCTCTTCATAATTTTTATCCTAGAGTAGGAACAGGGATTTCGGAAGAATGCATGGTACAAAAGAATGCTTTACTTAAGAAAAGAGGAATTAAAGCATGTGCTTTTGTTCAATCGAAGCATAGAAAAAGGAGTCCTCTTAAAGATGGTTTACCAACTTTAGAAGACCATCGAAATAAGGAAGTAAAAGAAGCAGCTAATCATCTGTTTGCCTTAGGAAATAGTACCGTATTTATAGGAGATTCATTACCAAGTATAAAGGAACTTCAAGATTTAGCATCTTTAAATCCAGAAGTGATTGAATTAGATATTCAATTAAAAACAAAGGATGAGGTAGTGGTTCGATTGTTGAAGGAAGTATATTCGGCAAGGACAGATGAGGCAAGAGATGCCATTCGAGCAAGTGAGAGTAGGCTCATACTAAAGGAAGATGTGATTTATCCTTTTCATACGATTGAGAAGCAATATGGAGATATTACAATTGATAATAAAGATTATTTTAGATACATGGGAGAACTTCAAATATTGTTATCAGATCAAAAGAAAGATGATCGAACTAATGTTGTTGCTTCTATTTTACAAAAAGATCATTATTTATTAAAATATATACATGGTGGAAAGAAGTTTCACTTTAATATTAATGAATAAAGAAAAGAATAGTAGGTTATAAAAATGAACATATTGCAGTACATTAAACAAAATTTGGAAAGTTTTACGGATCGAGAAAAATTAATAGCACATTATCTATTAAAGAGTAAAAAGAGCATCATTAGTATGTCCGCAAAAGAAATTGGAGAAGTAACGAATACATCTGCAGCTACAGTTATTCGCTTTTCTAAAAAAGTAGGTTGTGAATCTTTAAATGAAATGAAATTACAATTATCCATTCATTTACAAAATGATGATTATTCATCTTTTGAACATCTTCATAGTGATTTATCGACGAAAAATATTATAAGAGGGGTTAAAAGTTCTATTGATGCGATTATGAATCAAACAGTTGGTGTTTTAAAAGAAGAAGAGCTTGAAAAAGCTATAGCGTTATTAAATAAAGCTAAAAATGTTTATATTTTTAGTGTTGGGAGCTCTAGTTTAGTTGGAATGGATTTTTATTATAAACTAAGTAGAATTAATATAAGGTGTATAGCACACAGTGATACTCACCTTCAAATGACGGCATCAGCACTTATGGAAAAGGGAGATGTTGCGATTGCTATTTCTTATTCCGGAGAAACAAAAGAAGTTATCCAGTGTGCTTTAAATGCGAAAAAAGAGGGAGTTCCTGTTATCTCGATTACAAGAGCTAGTATACATAATACATTAGCTAATATATCCGATATTGTTTTAAGAGTTCCTTTTGTTGAAAAGTCTTTAAGAGAAGGGGCAATGAGTTCAAGAATTTCACAACTTGCGGTTATTGATATGCTATTTTTAGGAATGGCTAGAAATAATATTAAAGGGATAGAAGAAAAATTACGAATAACAAGAAGTGCAGTAGAAGAATTTAAGATAAAATAGGGAAAGAGGATCTAAAGAGATACCTCTTTTTTTGTAGGAAAGTCATTATTTATATACTATGAGTGTATTTTCGTTTTAAATAAACTAAATAAGAAGTATCAATTTTGATAAAAAAGATTGACAAATAAAGTTAGATGAATTAAACTTTTAACTAGAAAGTTAGTCGCAGCTAACTAAAGAGAGGATGAAGATGTATGATGATTAATAAAAGATTGATTCATATGGTACCTGAATCAAATCGTTTTATTTGGAAACAAGTAGCCTATCAATGGATTGGCTTATTAATGAATATTATTGTTATTTTTATCATTACAACCCTATTGCAACAAGCATTAGTATCTGAAGTATCTGCACAAGATATTTTATTACGTGTTATAGGGATTGTTGTTGCGATTGCTATTCGTGCATGGAGTAGTCATTTAGCAGCTAAGATGTCTTATTTAGCAGGAAAAGAAGTGAAGAAGGTATTACGTGAAAAAGTTTATCGTAAATTATTAAGTATTGGATCTTCTTATGCAAACCATATTTCCACATCAGAAGTGGTACAAGTAGGAGCCGAAGGAGTTGAACAATTAGAAGTTTATTTTGGTAGATATTTGCCACAATTGTATTATTCCTTATTAGCTCCGATTACTTTATTTGTGGTTTTAGCTTTTGTAAATTTTAAAGCCCCTTTAGTTTTATTAATTTGTGTACCATTAATACCAGCATCTATTATTGCAGTACAGAAAATTGCGAAAAGGTTATTATCAAAATATTGGACTTCCTATGTTACTTTAGGAGATAGCTTTTTAGAAAATTTACAAGGGCTTACAACTTTAAAAATTTACCAAGCAGATGGTAAAAAACATGTACAAATGAATAAAGAAGCAGAAAACTTTCGAAAGATTACAATGAAAGTTTTAACTATGCAATTAAACTCGGTAACGATTATGGACCTTATTGCTTATGGAGGAGCTGCTTTAGGAATTATAATTGCTATTTTAGAATTTCGAGCAGGCAATGTTAGCTTTGCAGGAGTGTTAGCTATTATTTTATTATCATCAGAATTTTTCATTCCATTACGATTACTAGGATCTTTCTTCCATATTGCGATGAATGGGATGGCCGCAAGTGCGAAAATATTCCGTATTTTAGATACAGATGTAAAAGCGTTAGAGAAAATAAAAATACAAGCAGATAATGCTGCAATTGAAGTAAAAAATGTAAGTTTTTCTTATGATGAAGATCGTGAAATATTAAAAGATGTATCTTTATCGATTCCACAAAATGGTTTTATTTCGATTGTAGGTGAAAGTGGAAGTGGAAAAAGTACCATTACTTCTTTATTAACAGGAAAACAGCGTGTATTTAAAGGAGATATTACCATTGGTTCTCATAAACTAGCCAATATTCATGATGATTGTTTGTTAGAGGCTATTACTTTAGTACATCATCGCAGTTATGTATTTAAAGGAACTGTACGTGAAAATTTACAAATGGGTAATGAAAAAGCAAGTGATGATGCATTGTTAGCAGTTTTAAAACAAGTAAATTTATATGATTTTATTATGTCTCAAGATGGTCTTGATACACTTTTACAAGAGCAAGGTTCAAACTTCTCTGGAGGACAAAAACAACGTTTATGTTTAGCAAGAGCGTTATTACATGATAGCCCAATTTATATTTTTGATGAAGCGACAAGTAATATTGATGCAGAAAGTGAACACGATATTTTACAAGTTATTCATTCGATGGCTAAACAAAAAACAATTTTATTCATTACGCACCGTTTAAGTAGTGTTGAACAAAGTGACTGTATTTATGTCATTGATCAAGGTTCTGTTGTAGAACAAGGTACTTTTAACGAACTTATTCAACAAAAAGGAACGTTTGCTCATTTATACGAACAACAAGCACAGTTAGAAGCTTTTGGAAAGGGGTGTGCACATGAAGAAGAGAAGTAATCTAAATATTGTATTAAAACTGATTAAACTTGTGTCTCCTTTAATTCCAATGATGTTGTTAGCGATTTTTACAGGAGTTATAGGCTTTCTATGTGCTATTTTCTTAAGTATTTTAGGAGCACAAGCTGTTTTAACACTTTTAGGAATGAACGATATTATCATTGAAGCATGCACTTCCGCTACCTTGATACAACCACTTATACACTTTGCACAATCTTTAGATGTAACCCATATTTTTTGGCTCTTAGCTATTTTAGCTATTAGCCGTGGTATCTTACATTATATTGAACAAGCGAGCAATCACTATGTGGCATTTAAGCTACTTGCGATTTTACGAGATAAAGTATTTCATGCCTTACGTCGATTAGCACCATCGAAATTAGATGGAAGTGATAAAGGAAATCTTATTTCGATTATTACAAGTGATATTGAATTATTAGAAGTATTTTATGCACATACGATTTCTCCAGTAGCCATTGCCTTTTTAACAAGCTTATTCATGTTATGGTATTTTCTAAGTTTACATGTTGTCTTTGTAGTAGTAGCTTTAATTGCTTATCTTTGTGTAGGTGTGTTATTCCCTTGGATCATATCAAAACTAGGAAATCAAACTGGATTTACGTACCGTGAGAAATTCGGGAATATGAATAGTTATATATTAGATAGTTTGCGTGGTTTACAAGAAATTATGCAATATCAATGTGGACAAAAACGTTTACAATCGATGAATGATCAAAGTGATGATTTGAATAATGTATATGAAAAATTAAAAGATTATGAAGGACATACACGTGTTTTTAATGAAATAGCCATCCTTTTCTTCACTGTTGTGATGTTAGTTTTAGGATTATTCCTTTACCAAGAAGGACGTGTTACTTTTTATGAAGTTGTATTAGCTTGTGTTGCTATGGCAAGTTCATTTGGACCAGTGATCGCTTTATCAAACTTAGCTAATAACTTACTTTTAACATTTGCAGCAGGAGAGCGTGTATTGGATATCTTAGAAGAACAACCACTTATAGAGGAAGTTGTCGACGCACCTACTTCTACATTTGGAGAGATGAAGTTACAAGATGTATCGTTTGCATACGATCAAGAAATAATCCTAAAAGATGTCAATGTTGTTATTCCAGAACATAAAGTTATTGGTTTACAAGGAAAAAGTGGTAGTGGGAAATCAACAATGATTAAATTATTAATGCGTTTCTATGATCCAAGTCAAGGAAATGTGAGCATTCATGATAAAAATGTGAAAGACATAAATACAAGTGATTTACGAAATATGCAAAGTTATGTCACACAAGAAACATGTTTATTTAATGATACCATTGAACAAAACATTAAAATAGCGAAATGGGATGCGACACATGAAGAAGTTGTAAATGCTTGTAAGAAAGCAAGTATTCATGATTTTATCGAATCGTTACCACAAGGATATGAGACCCAAATTGGAGAATTAGGAGATCGCTTATCTGGTGGAGAGCGTCAACGTATTGGGATTGCACGTGCCTTTTTACACGATGCACCGTGTATTTTATTAGATGAACCTACAAGTAACCTAGATAGTTTACATGAAGGTGTTATTTTAAAATCATTAAAAGAAGAACAAAGTGAAAAAACATTTGTTTTAGTATCGCATCGATTTTCTACAATGACGATTTGTGATGATGTCTATAATGTAGAGAATGGAAGATTGTCCTAATGGAACTAGAAGCAAAAAGACAAAAAGAAAAAGAAGTCATTGATGTGATGATACGCTTATATTGTAAAAGGCATCATAAACAACCATGTGAAGCATGTGAAGAATTAAAGCGTTATGCTTATGAACGAATTGATAAATGTCCATTCATGGAGACAAAAAGTTTTTGTAGTAATTGTAAAGTACATTGTTATAAAAAAGATATGCGTGAAGAAATGAAAAGAGTGATGCGTTATAGTGGACCATGGATGTTATTGTATCATCCAATACTCGCTATTCGTCATCTTATACTATCCTATAAAGAGAGGTCATAATATGAAATATATTTATACGTTACTTGGTTTTGTATTTACAGCATTAGGTGCTTTAGGAGTTATTTTGCCGATTTTACCAACAACCCCTTTCTTATTACTAGCTGTATTTTTCTTTGCTCGTGGATCAAAACGTTTCCATGATTGGTTTATGCAGACAAAACTTTATAAAAATCACTTAGAAGACTTTGTTGTTGACCGTTCAATGAAACTAAAAACAAAGATATGTACCCTTGCTTTTGCATCTTTAATGATGATGTTTCCTTTAATCTTTGTTGACAATATTTATGTAAAAGGATTTATTGTATGTCTTATTGTATTTAAGTATTATTACTTTTTTGCTCGTATTAAAACAATTAAAGATTAGTATAAGTATACTATTAAAAGCTATTGATGTTAAAATCAATGGCTTAAATTGTTAACAAATAGATTCCTCAAAGGTACCTATTTGTTAACAATCTAAAAAAGGAAACAAAATTGTTTCCTTTTTTACTATAAGAGTTATTTAATAAACCAATAAGGGCTTCCATTGCTTGCTTCTTTACCACTAATCGGATCGACATATTTCACTTCGATATTATTAGAAGGTTGGTACCATACACTTTCTTTGTTTGTATATAAGCTATTAAAAAGTTGCTTGTAAATACTTTTACCGACATCAAAATATTCTGTATCTAATAAACGGTTATCATCAAAACCATTCCATATTCCAATGGTATATTCTGGATTAAAACCAACAACTAATGCATCCCAATCACTTGTTCCTGATTTTACTCCTGTTGTAAAAGTAGGAACATTTCCTATCATAGTAGGATAAGAAGTAGTGATATTTTTGAGGTCATATGTACTTGTTAGCATCTGGTTTAATACTAATGTTTCATCCCGTCTTAATAATCGTTTAGGTTCTATTTTTCGTTCATAAACGATAGTATTATTATCTATAATTTTAGATATAAAAGCTGGTTCTATATATAAGCCCTCACTAGCAAAAGTATTATATATTTTAGAAAGTTCTACAATGGACATATTGACTGTTCCTAAAGCTTCACTAGGAGTTGGCTTGGATTGTGTAATACCAAAGTCGAGCAATGCATTGTGGAGTGTTGTTTCACCAAGAAAAAGGTGTGTTTTAACAGCATAAATATTATCAGAGACAGAAATAGCATTGATCATAGAAATTTCTTTGTATGGATATTTATGTAAATAATTTGCTGGCGCATATTCACTATAAGCATCAATTTTAAAAGTAGTAGGTTGTGATATAAATGTAGAGGAAGGGGTAAAACCTTGTTGTAGAGCTGTATAATATAATAAAGGTTTAATCGTACTTCCAACTTGTCGTTGTGAATATAAGGCACGGTTGTATTGTGAAATAGTATAATCTTTTCCTCCTGCAATCGCTAAAATATTACCACTAAATGGTTGCATGACAACAGCAGAAACTTCTAACTCTTCATCTAAAGGGATGTGTGTTTGAATAGCTTCTTGTAGTTTATTTTGAATATTTGGGTCATAGTAAGTATAAATATGTAAAGGTTGATCGCTATTAAGATTTGGTATATTTTTTAATTCTTGAATAACGGAAGCGATATAATATTCTTCAATACCACTAGAGGTTGTATTTTCTCTCTTAGATAATTGAATTTCTTGTTGAAGAGCAATTTCTTTTTCTTCTTTGCTAATAATTTTATTATTTTCTAAAATAGAGAGGATGAGCTGCTGGCGGGCTTTGGCATTTTCCATTGATAAAAAAGGAGAATAGATAGAAGGGCCATTAGGAATTCCAATTAACATTGCGAGTTCTGCATTCGTTAGTTGATCCATTGTTTTTTCAAAAAAGTACTGGGCAGCTTGTTTAATTCCATAAACTCCATGACCAAAATATAAGGTATTAAGATATCCTTCTAAAATTTCTTCTTTGCTGTATTGCATCTCTAAGCGTGCAGCATAAAAGAATTCTTCTATTTTTCTTGTAATAGTCTGTTCATTTGTCAAAAATAAATTTTTGGCATATTGTTGAGTGATGGTACTTCCCCCTTGTAAAATTCCCCCTTTTGTAAGATTAGTAGCAAGTGCCTTTAACATACGTATAGGATCAAAGCCAGCATGATAATAAAAGCGCTTATCTTCTACACTAATAAAAGCATCTTGGATATGTTGGGGAATTTCTTCAATTGAAGTCCATTCCATCTGTTTTTTAAAATTACTTTCATAAAAAATGTTTCCATTGATATCATATAACGTAATGCTTTCTCTTTGTTCATCTAAAGCAAGGGGATGAAAGGCTGCATAAGTATAGATACAAATGAGGATACTTAAACCGATGAATAGGAGAATCCCTATCCCTTTCACAAACTTTTTCATAGTTTCACCTCTTTGTTAGTCTTGGCATATGCTTCTTTTTTAAACATCAAAAGTGATTCAAAAAGAAAGATTGTGAAATAAAATGATAGTATCTTTGCGATTATAAAGTGCTTGAATAAGCATTGTTATGTCAATCGAAATTGAAAATGTCCCAAAAATAATTAAACATTAGCACCAGAAT
>CAMWMY010000008.1 GCA_947175465.1 uncultured Erysipelotrichaceae bacterium
TGATACGGCGACCACCGAGATCTACACGAGCCTTATCGTAGGCAGCGTCAGATGTTTATAAGAGACATCTATAACACAGATATTAAATTTATCTCTATCTTCTCTAAACATTAAAATGCCTATTCTCTTTCATATATAAAAATATACTTTTGAGTTCTTATCTAATAAAACAGCTTTCACTTTTGCTTTTTTATTTCTGAGTGATAAAAAAAGAGTTTATATGGAATCCCTTTCTTCTCACAATATTGAGATATATCAAAGGCTAATGTATCCCAAAATGTTTTCGCCTTATCTTTATGTTGATATAATTCTTTAAACTGATCATGTTGATTCGGAAAATAAGTTTCTATGAATTGATACATCTTTTTCTTATAGGCTCCTTGCAAGTTTAAGTTTTCAAAGTAAATATAATCAACATATGCACTCACTTGATCAATAAGTGCATATACATCTGTAACATACGGAATGATAGGGGATATGAACGCATAACATTGAATACCTTCATCATGTAGTTGCTTCAATGTTGAAATTCGTTGGCTTGATGCACTTGCCCCTGGTTCTACTAAACGTGATATACAATCATCTAATGTACTTAAAGACATCCCTATGGTAATATGATTCATTCTTTTCAAAATATTTAAATCTTGAAGCACATCTTTAGATTTTGTTAATATTTCCACTTTAGCCTTCGTATTACTTAGTGCTTCCAATACTTTAGCTGTATTTTGATACTTTGTATTTATAGGTTGATAAGGATCAGTTACAGAAGATAATAAAACTGTCTTTTCTTCAAGATTCTCTATTTTTTTATGCTTAATATCAGGAAAATGTTTTATAACAATATAATCTCCCCAATCTTCAGGAATTTTACTAAATCGCTGCATAAAACAAGCATAGCAATAAAGACATTTATGCGTACATCCTACATAAGGATTAACGACATAATCAGCTGCTGGTAGTTTGCTCTTCACTATGATATCTTTGACTTCTTTATCATATACTTTCATTCTCTTTCCTCCTTCCCATATTATTTCTTGGGAAATAATATTTCTTAAAATATTAGCTTTTCTCATCTTTTAATTCATCAAATTTAGAATCTAGTACAACAATCCTTTTTACAGTTATCAGACTGAAAAAAACAATTAGCGCAATAAAGACTACTTTTCCAAGAAAATTAGAAAAATTAAAAGTTATTCCTACTATAAAAAAAGCAATTGTACTAAAAGTCAAAGCAATAAAAGATACAATAGAAATATACGTACTTCGATTATAATCATCAATATATATGTGTTTATACTCATTAGCTATTTGTGTTTTAAGTGGTATACATGCATAAATCAAAATAATAGAAATAGATAAGATAAAAATATTGTCTGTGAAAACAGAAAGCATCAATAAGGATTGTATGAGTGGCAAGATATACAACAACTGTTTTCTAGTAAAAGCTTTTATGATCCTTTGACTATATTTCTGAATAAAGTATTGCAATACCACATATCCAAAATTTATATATGCAATATACTTAATAGGGAAGCCATTCACAATTAATACTATTTGATAAATTGTAGGAAAGAAAAATTGAAAACGCCCAATTCCTTCATATACTGCAATCGCTATTGTCGTTTTATTTTTTATATACTTTTTAGTAGCTTCTGAAATGCTTAAAACATGTTTCTTACAATCTTCTTGTTTTCTATTTTGCGCTGTCACACTTAACCCAAAGACAAGAGCTAAAACTCTAATAATTAATGTTATGACTAATAACAATTTAAAATCATCATAACCAAGGCTTGTCATTGTTACTAATAAAATACTAGAAGATAGTGTTGCTAAAAAGGAAAACTCATAAAACTTAGATAACCCTTTATTAAACCCCTCTACATCAGAGTTCATAACATCTTTAAGAAGGGCATCATTATTACCAGAAGCTAAACTCCATCCTAGTCCTTCTAAAAAATAAGCTATGAAAATCATAAAAAAGTTTCTAAAAGATAGTAATATCACCAACGATAAAATAAAACTTAAAATAGCATAAACCATAATAGTCTTTCTTGATTTGATATCTCCTAAATGTCCTGTTGGAATTTCCAATATTCCAATAAACAGAGGTAAACACAAATTAATCATTGTGATTTGAATACCTGAAAATCCTAAACTATTTAAATAAGCTACTTCGATAGGAAAATATAACGAAATGCTAATAAAATAATTCATTAAACACATTTTTCTTAAAGACGATAGCTTATGTCCTGTTAATCTCATTGATTATTCCCCCAACAAATTCTAATAAATCATCATTTTCCCCTAGGATATGTGTTGCTAATTTTTTAAGCTCTGAAACGGCATGTGGCATGGCAATTTTAATATCACTTTTTTGAAATAATGAAAGATCATTCATCCCATCACCAGCTGCAATAATTACTGCATCTTTTTCCACAACTTTTTCAATCGCATTCCCTTTGTTGTTTTGAAGAGGTGCTATTTCTAAGTTATATGGAAAAGAGGATTGTACAGATACTGAAAAATTCGCTTCTATAAAAGCTTTTAACTCATTTAACTTCTCTATTCTTTCATCAATAACTTCTATCTTCATGACTTCCATATCCATCGATACAAGTTGATCTTGTTCCACTGTATTTTGATATATTAATCTATTATAAATTTTCGCTTCTTCTACAGCTGCTTCAAATTCCTTTCCAGCTGTCTCTCCAAGTCTTAATAAACGTGCATTTTTATCTACTGTCTTTCTAACAAAATTAACCTTTTGTGTATACACTATATATAATACATCCTGCTTTTCAAGATAATGTAATATATCTGATTGAACATTTTGATTTAATATATTATAAAATTTTAAATTACCTAAGCTATCATATATTTCTGCTCCATTACAACAAATCGCTGCATATTCAAAATCTAATTTCTCTAATACTTCATGTAGCTTTTTATAATCTCTTCCTGTAGCAAAAATAATATGAATACCACTATCATGCATTTTTTTAAGTAGAATTCTTTGTTCAATATTCAATGGCTTTCCTTCCATACTCAAAGTTCCATCAATATCCGATGCAAAATATATTTTTTTCATTTTCTTCCCCTCTCCATACATAATACTATCTTATATGATCTAAAAATAATTTAATATTAATTTTTATAATATTCTATTTTTAGTATAATCTTATATTAAAATAGATAATATGTATTATTCAATTTCTTTTATTATACCAAAATTTTTACTTATTAAATATTACTAATTTCATTATTTTTATCATCTTTTTATCCATATCAGAGGATATGCTTATAAACGTTTATTTTATTTCATAAAAAAAGCTGGTAAATCTTAATTCCAGCTTTTTATATTTCTTCTCTCCATATTTTAGCTCCAAGAGCTGTTAGTTTTTTATCTAAATGATCATAACCTCTATCAATGTGATAAATATCATGAATAGTCGTAACTCCACTTGCTAATAACCCAGCAATCACCAGACAAGCACCACAACGAAGATCAGTTGCCGTTACTTCACTTCCCATTAATGGTGTTGCTCCATTAATCATAGCACTTGGTGTCATCACATGAATATTAGCTCCCATTTTATTTAATTCATGACAATGTTTAAAACGTTCTGTATAAATAGTTTCTGTAATAATAGATTGTCCTTCTGCTTGTGTTAATAAAGCCGTTAAAGGTTGTTGAATATCAGTCGCAAAACCTGGGTATGGTAGTGTTTTAATATCTGTTGCTTTTAATGTTTCATGGCCACCCTTAATCGTAACTTTATCCACATCAATCGTAATATCCACTCCAATTTCCTCTAACTTCAGCAATAAAGATTCTAAGTGTTGTGGAATAATATTCTCAATTGTTACTTCCTTAGCTGCAGCTGCTGCTAAAACAATATAGGTTGCTGCTTCAATACGATCAGGTATGATTTCATGAAAACAACCGTTCAATGTTTCAACACCATCAATGGTAATCACACCAGTCCCTACTCCACGTATTTTCGCTCCCATTTTATTTAAAAGCGTTGCAACATCAATAATCTCTGGTTCTTTCGCCGCATTTTCAATTGTTGTTCTTCCTTTGGCAAAAACGGCCGCAAGTAAAATATTAATTGTAGCTCCAACGCTAGAAATATCTAAAAAGATTTTTGTCCCTTTCAATTCATCTGCATGAATAATATAAGAACCTTGCTTATATTCAACACTAGCCCCCAAAGCTTCAAACCCTTTTAAATGTAAATCGATAGGACGAGGGCCTAAGTAACACCCTCCAGGCATTTTCATTTCCACATGCCCATACTTACCAAGTAGCGCCCCCATAAAATAATAAGAAGCTCGCAACTTCGTAACAGCCTCTTGTACCATAGGACGATTTTCCATATGTGTTGGATCAATCACTAAATTTTCACTTGATTTTGAAATAACATTAACTCCTAAATCACGTAATAAGACAGATAAAGAATTTACATCAGAAATATTGGGTACTCCACAAATTGTAACCGGACCATCTGCCAAAATTGCTGCAGGAATTAAAGCAACCGTCGCATTTTTTGAACCACTAATTCGGACATTGCCTTCTAATTTATGCCCACCTTCAATTTTTATGACTTCTTCCATAACAATTCTCCTTCCAGTATTCCTATTGTATCCAAAATCACAAAACTTGTGATTATATATTAAAAAAAGTGCATATTTATTATAATGCATTTTCTTATGAATAGCTATATAAAAAGCATGAAATTTTTATTCTCATCTACTTTTATAAAAATAAAAAAACAATTACATATCTTTTATTTCCCAAAACTTTTCTAAAAATTATTAGTAAATAGATATGAATTTTGATATAATACTACTTGAAATTTATAGAAAAGGAGTGATATACATGAAGGGGATTGCCTTCGATAACGAGCAATATTTAAATTTACAATCCAAGCATATTTTGGAACGTATTTCCAATTTTGATAATAAGTTATATTTAGAGTTTGGAGGAAAACTTTTTGATGATCATCATGCCTCAAGAGTTCTTCCTGGCTTTCAACCAGATAGTAAATTAAAAATGTTACTTACATTAAAAGAACAAGTGGAAATTATCATTGCCATCAGTGCACAAGATATTGAAAAAAATAAAATGCGTAATGATTTGGGGATTACTTACGATGTTGAAGTTTTGCGCTTAATTGATGCTTTTCGAGGGGTAGGTCTATATGTGAGCAGTGTTGTTATTTCTCAATATGCAAATCAACCAACTGCAGATACTTTTCGCTCACATTTACAACATTTAGGGATTCGAGTTTACTTACATTATCCAATTAAAGGATATCCAAATAATATTCCTTTTATCGTTTCTGATGAAGGATATGGTAAAAATGAATTTGTTGAAACTACAAAACCATTAGTTGTCGTAACTGCTCCAGGTCCTGGATCTGGGAAAATGGCAACTTGTCTTTCTCAGCTTTATCATGAATATAAAAGAGGTGTAAAAGCAGGATATGCAAAATTTGAAACATTCCCTATTTGGAATTTACCTTTAAAGCACCCTGTAAATCTTGCTTATGAAGCTGCGACAGCTGATTTAAATGATATTAATATGATTGATCCTTTTCATTTAGAGGCTTATGGAAAAACAACTGTAAATTATAATCGTGATGTTGAAGTATTTCCCGTATTAAATACAATGTTTGAACGTATTTTAGGGAAGAGCCCTTACCATTCTCCTACAGATATGGGAGTAAATATGGCAGGTCATTGTATTATCCAAGATGATATTGCTATTAAGGCAAGCCAAGATGAAATTATTCGTCGTTATTACCAAGCTAAAGTAGACTATCGTAAAGGAAATGCGACAGAAGATATGATTGAGAAAATCGAACTTATTATGTCACAAGCAAATATCACACCAGATGATCGTAAATGTGTACAAAAAGCATTACAAAAAGCGGAAGAAACAGGAGCACCAGCAATGGCAATTGAACTTCCTAATGGTAATATTGTAACTGGAAAAACATCCCCTTTATTAGGTGCAAGTGCTGCAGCAATATTAAATGCTTTAAAAGTATTGGGAAATATTAACGACTCTATCCCTATTATATCCCCTAGTATTATAGAACCTATACAAAAATTAAAAGTAAATTCTTTAGGTAACCATAACCCTCGCTTACATACAGATGAGTTATTAATTGCTTTAGCTGTAAGTGCAACAACCAATCCTGTTTCACACTTAGCTATGCAACAACTTGAAAAATTAAAAAATTGTGAAGCGCATAGTACAGTTATCTTATCACAAATAGATAGTGCAACTTTACGTAAATTGCATATTAATGTTACTTGTGAACCACATTATCAAACAAAAAAATTATATCATCGTTAATACATAAAAAGGATGTCCTCAAATAGGATATTCTTTTTTTATTCTATAACATTTCATGTTATAAAAAATCAATACCTTTTCCATAGTACTTCATCTTTTATTTTGTAGATATTTGATTAACATGATGAAATATAATTAAAACCAGTGATTAAAAGCTTAATTGTTAAGTTTTTCCCAAATATCAAATACAAAAAAATGCATCTTTGACTATCAGATGCATTTTTGATTTAACTTTTTTAGTTATTCTTTTTTCTTCTAAAGAAGTACATCATACTCATAGATAATCCTATAAGCATCGTCCACATACTTGTTTGGGTCGTATCTCCTGTTTGTACTCCTTCTATTTTTTCTGTAATGGTAAATTCTTTCTCTGCTTCTGTACTTAAGTAGTTTTCATCTTCTTCTACTTCTGCTGTGATTTTGTATTCTCCTACTTCTTTTGGGAAGCCTTCTAACAATTCCCATTCTCCATTAGCTTGTTTCTTATACCACTTAAATGTAATATTCCCTTTACTTCCTGTTCTTACAATATTCGTTGGTAAAGTTACTTCTTGCCCATCATACTCTTTGTTTAAATCATCTAAAATTTCGATTGTACTTGGTGCTTTCTCTATTGTGAATTCTTTCTCTCCTGTTGCATCCAAATAGTTTGCATCTTCTTCTAAATAAGCTACGACTTTATATTCTCCTACATTTACTGGTGCATTTGGTAATGCTATCCATGTAATTGCTCTTGTTGTAGTATCATATTCTTTTTTATACCATGTTAAAGTAACGGCTCCACTACTTCCTGTTTTTTCTATATTTGCTGGTTCTGCTACTTCTTTTTCATCATATATCTTGTTTAAGTCATCTAAAATTTCAATGGTACTTGGTGCTTTCTCTATTGTAAATGCTGTTGGAGTTCCACTATCTGCTGCTAGGTAATTTTGATCAGCCGCTAAATATGCTTTCACTCCATAATTTCCTGCATTAATAGGTGCTTTTTCTCCTAAAGATATCCACTGCCCGTTAGCATCTTTTTCAAACCATTCAAATGTTACATCTCCTGTACTTCCTTCTCTACTTACTTCTTTTGGTAGCTCTACAGATATTCCATCATATACTTTCCCTTCATAACGATCAATTTGAATGCTACTTGGTAATGGCGTAATTTTAAAATAAGCGATTGCACTTGCACTTTCATGTGTATTCGTTGCTGCTACTGTTGCTTTTACTGCATAGCTTCCTACATTGATTGGAGCTTGTGCTAATGGTGTTGTTATATCATTTGCATCATACCACTCAAATGTTACATCTCCTGCACTTCCTATAACCGTATAATGCTCTCCTGCTATTGGATTTGATACCATATTTCCTGAATATGGTCTATCTGGATATTGTAACGTAATCGTCGTAAGTGCTAAAGTAATTCGGAAATCAAAGAAATCACTTTCCGAATCTACATAATTTCTATCCCCAGCTAAGAAAGCTTTTACTTTATATTCTCCTACTTCACTTGGTGCTGGAATTTCTATTGTCGTATCGTCTGCATGATAATATTTAAATGTTACAGTAGCACTATTTTGTGTTCTTGTAATATCTGTTGGAATACCCACTGCAACTCCATCCCAAGGTTTACTAGCATAGTTATTAATATGAATATTACTTGGTACTGGTGTTATTTGGAAAGGAACAACATTACTTTCTGCTCCTTGATGTGTCTGATTAGCAGCTAAAATTGCTTGTACACCATAACCATGTTCATTTACATTAATAGGTTTTTCTCCTGGTTGCATTTCTACAAAAGACCCATCTGCTTGTCTCTCATACCATTTAAAAGTAACTGCTCCATCACTTCCTGTTGTTGTATAATTTGTTGGATCTGGTACTCTTTTATCTGTTTCATTTGCTCTATATTCTTGATCTTGATAAGTAAGTGTAATTGTACTTGGTAATTGTATTGTAAATTGTAGCGTAACTTTCAAATAAACACGCTCTCCACCTGATTTTGTTCCACAATCATAATAATAAACAATCGGTGTCCCATTTTGATAACCACTTACTTCTCCTGTTGTAGGATTATAACTTGTTGCACCACTAAAAATATGCACTCTTGCAGGATCAATACCTAAAAATTCTGGTCTTACATTCGTAATATTAAAACTACTTCCAAGTACTCCTAAATCAAATAAACTATCACTTTTTAAGAGTGTAGTTAAATTAGGATTATCTCCTATATCTAACCATGTTAAATTATTAAATCTACAGTCTAAATAATTTAATTGCCCGTTTACACTTAAATCTAAACTTGGAATTTGCGTTTCATAACATCTCAATTCTTCTAATTCTCTATTTTGGCTTACATCTATTCTTTCTACAGATGTTTGAAAACAATTTAATATTTTTAATGCTGTTTGTTTACTAGTGTCTACGGAATAAAAATCACTTGTTCCTCTATCGTATCGAAAATCTTCTAATAACAAATTATTATCAATATTTAATTCATTTAATTCCAATCCTGCACACCATAATGTAACTAATTCTCTATTCTCACTTACGTCTAATTCCGTAATATTGGTATCTGAACATATTAAAGTATGTAACTTTTTAAATTCTCTTACATCTAGAGTAGAAACATTAGTATTTGCACAATCTAAATGAACTAATTCTTGAAGTCCTGCTATCTTTATACTAGTAACTTCTGTTTTATAAAGATAGATCTTCCTCATTGATTTATTTAAAGTAAAATCAAATTCTCTAGCAGGAATATTTGTTTCCGCAATATCAAAAAAAGTTAGATTTGTAAGGCCATCAATATTTATATCATCAATTTTAGTTTGTGATAAATCAATAATTTGCAACAATGTATGCTGTCTTAAATCTAAATTTCCTTTAAGCTCTGTTTGGTACTGTAAATTCAAAGAAACCAATTTAGGAAAATATTGAATTCCTTCTAAACTTCTAATATCGGTTCTTGGATTTTCTTGTGTACCTCTTGCTTCAATACTTGTTAAACGATTTCTTTCTGTTTCTGATAAAGTGTCATTCTCACTTTTACCAAAAAAGTTTTTTATGTAATTTCGAAAACCATCATCTGGAAAATTCGTACGATTAATGACAATATTCCCTACTGCTTTTTCACTTGTATTCTCTACTACTTCTTCTGTAAAAGTTTCTTCTACTAAAGGTTCTTCCGTAGTTTTTTCTTGTTCTAAAGAAAAGTTTTCTTTAGCTTCTACTGTATTTTCTTCTATATTTACTTCTTCTTTCGCAAATGTATTTTCTATACTAGTCGTTAAAGAAGTTGTAGTTAAAGCAACAGCCATTGCTATTTTCGCATGTTTTCTATATCTTTTCATTTTTTACTTCTCCTTCTCCTTATGTACAATTGTTAAAATATTAGGTTAATATAAAAAAATAATACCTATTTCGTTATATATTAAATTTCATTCCTAAAAGAAGTGGGCTATTGAAAAGATATTAGCCCACTATTTTATCTTATATTTTTTTATCTTTTTTTCTTAAGAAATAAACAATTCCCATTGCCATAGACATGATCATTGTCCATAAACCTGCTTGTGTAGCATCTCCTGTTGCTGGAGCTTCACTTGAAGGTGTTTGTGAATCTGTATTTCCTCCATCTGGTTGTTCAGATGGTGTTGTTACTGTTTCATCTTCTGGTTGTGATGGTGTTGTAGTTTCATCTTTATTTGGTTCTTCTACAACTGTAACTTTTGCTTCTACTTCTTCACTTGTTCCATCAGGATAAGTTACTAAAACACTTACAGCTTGCTCACCTAATACTGTTAAATCAGGTGCTTTGTTCCATGTGAATTTTGTACCTACTGGTAATTCATCTTTATTAGTAATTAAATCTTCTGGATTCAATGTTCCATTTTGATTTACTGTTTCATCTTTTATTGTTGGCTCGTATTTTGATACGTCTCCACCTACAGTTACAGTAATATTTACATCTGTTTGTGATCCATCAGCATACGTAACTGTGATTGTTGCTTGGAAAGTTCCTTCTTGATCTGTAGCTGGTTCATTTTTCCATTCAATGCTCTTAACACCTGCAGCTTTTAACTCATCTAAATTAGCAATTCCATCTTCTGCATTTAAAGTAGCATTAACATCTACATTGATATTTTTTCCTGTTGCAGGATATCTTTCTGCATCACTTCCTACAATGATTTTAATTGTTACTTCTGCAGTTGTTTTATCTTGATATGAAACAACGATAGTAGCATCAAATTCACCTGGAGTTGCTGTACTTGGAGTTCCATCTTTCCAATCATAACTTACTCCTGTTGGCATTTGATCAATATTTGCAATTCCATCTTCTACATTTAAAGTTCCATTCACATCTACTTTGATGTTTTGTCCTGTTGCTGGGTATTTAACCGCTTGTTTTTCAACAACTTCTACTTTGATATCTACATCTTTTGTAGAACCATCTGCATATGTAACTGTAATTGTAGCATCAATTTCACCTTCTACTGTTGTATCAGGGTTTCCATTTTTCCATTCATATTTTGTTTCAGCTGGAAGATCATCTACATTAGCGATTCCTTCTATAGCCTCTACACTTTCTCCAACAAATACAGTTACTTTCTTTCCAGTTGCAGGATATCTTTCAGCTTCGTTTCCTACTGTGATTTTAACTGTTACTTCATCAGTCGATGTATCTGGATATGTAACAACAATAGTAGCTTCGATTTCACCTGCAGTTGCTGTACTTGGAGTTCCATCTTTCCAAGTATATGTTGTATTTTCTGGCATTTGATCAGCATTTGCAATTCCATCTTGTGCATTTAGTGTTCCATTTAAGTCCACTTTGATACTTTGACCAACTGGTGCATATTTTCCACTATCTGTACTTGATACAATAACATTTACAACAACTTCTGCTGTTGTTCCATCTGGATATGTAATCACAACAGTTCCTTGTACACTACCTTCCGCATCTGTAGCAGGCACTACATTATCTTTCCATGCATAAGTAGTGTTTTCTGGAGCTACATCTCCTTCATAAGTAATTCCTAATTTTGGATCTGGTGTTTCCCCAATTTTTACATTGATATCTTGTGCTTTTGGTGTATAAGTCACATTATCTGCTGCTTTTGGTGTAAAAACTACCCCTACATTAGGAATATTAATAATATCACCATTCGCTTTTACAACTTGTGCTATTACATCTTGGTTATCTACAGCTACAAAATTGATGTTCTCATCCATCGTATGGTTAACGAAAACTAATCTTCCATCAGGATAATGCAATACTTTTGTCATATGTTCTGTGATTTTAATTTTATCACCTGATTCTAAAGTAAGTGCTTTTACTGCTCCATCTAAACTGTGGTGTTCTTTAAAATCTTCATCTCTTAAAAAACTTAATGTTCCACCATTTGCTACATCAAGTAATTTTCCTTTACTGTGGGCAATTGCTTTTACAGCTTCTCCACCAAATGCAGATGGTGAAGGAATAGTAATACTATATCCTTGTAAATCTGTACCATTGGCACCAAAAATTGTTCCACTATGTGGTGTTTGTAAATGAGTTTGTCCATTTGATACGTCAGGACTTACTGTATATTCTGCTGTTAACTCATATTCATGATCAGCAACATCCATACTACCTGTCGCATTAATACGTTGCATTCCTAAGTTCTTGATACTAACTCCCGCTGGTAATGGAAGTGTTGTTTCATTACTTTGAACACTAACCTCTCCTTGCTCTTGTGCCAATATAGAACCTGTCATCCCAGCTACACATGTCGTTGCTAGTGTAACAGCCATTGCTACTTTGGCTTGCTTACGATATCTTTTCATTCTATTCCCTTCTTTCTTTTCTTTGTACTTTCTCTTACAAAATATAGGTTTATACTCGAAGACAATAATAATATACTATAGAAAGGAATAAAAATGCAACTAAATTTATAGAAAATATAAATGCCTTAAAATTTGGCTTATTCCTTACAAGATAAAATAATAATCCTAAGTTATAAAAAAGAGTATCCAATTGATACCCTTTAAAACACTAACCTAAATTATGATATATATGATAAATTTCATTTCTTGAGATCCCTGTTTTCTTCGCTACTAATTTCATAGCTTCTTTCGATGTATACCCTTCTTTTATATAGGCATCCATCATCTCTTTAACATCAACATCTTCCATGATATCTTTTCCCTCATCATCATTTCCTTCTACTACAAGAACCATTTCCCCTTTTAAATCATCCGCAATTTCTAATATTTCCATGATATTTCCACGGATAAATTCCTCATGTTTTTTCGTTAATTCCCGTGCAATACAAATCGAACGATTTCCCATAACTTCTAATAAATTCCCTAAAGTTTTTGATAAGCGATGAGGAGCTTCATAAAAAATCATCGTATGATTACAATCTTTCAACTCTTGTAATTCTTTGATTCGCTCTTTCTCTGCATGTTTCAAAAAACCATAAAAAAGAAAAGGTTGTACACATAATCCAGAAGCAACCAAAGCATTTAACATCGCATTACTACCTGAAATTGGTACAACACAATATCCTGCTTCAATAACAGTTTGTGTAACTTTTAACCCTGGATCAGAAAGTAAGGGATATCCAGCATCAGATACAACGGCAACTGATTTTCCCATTTGTAGAAGCTCTAAAATTCCTTTTGCACTTTGTATCTCATTATGCATATGATGGGCAATAAGTTTGGTGTGGATATGGAAATGATGTAAAAGCTTTTTCGTATTACGTGTATCTTCTGCTGCAATTACATCTACTTTTTGTAAAACTTCAATAGCTCTTGGTGTCATCTCAGCTAAATTTCCAATCGGTGTTGCTACAATATATAAAGTAGGTTGTTCAAAATCAAAGCTTTTCTGTCTTTGCATATTTATCTCCCATTAACGATCAGAAAAATCAAGATGCGGCCATAATTCTTTAAAATCTAGAAACTGCACGTCTTCTTTATTTTCTATCTTTACTTGTTGTAGCAATACATTCATACTTGAAATACGATATTTTTGTCCTTTCCATTCTACCTGTGAATGTAACTTAGGTAGACCTTCTCTTAACTTTTTATATTGTTGATCTTCATATTTTAAACAACACTTCAATTTTCCACACTGCCCACTCAGTTTTTCAATATTTAAAGATAATAATTGATTTTTGGCCATATTAATCGAAATAACATCAAAATCATTTAAAAATCTAGAACAACATGTCTCCATTCCACAACTTCCAATACCCCCTACAATTTTAGACTTATTTCTTGGTCCTACCTGTCTTAGCTCAATACGACATTTCAAAATACTTGCCAATTCTTTTAAAAGTTCACGAAAATCTACACGTTCATCTGCAATATAAATAAATGTCACTTTATTTCCATCTAATGTATATTCTGCTTCAATAAGATTCATCTCTAAATTTAACTTTTTAATAGCAGATTGACAAATTTGCATAGCTTCTTTCGCTTTCTCTATATTTTTATTAGCTATTTCTAAATCTTTATCGGTTGCTTTTCTTATTACTGGTTTTATTTCTAAACCATTAGGAATAAATCTTTGAGTTTCCTTCACAATTTTTCCCATTTCTAATCCACGAATCGTTTCTACAACAACCAAATCCCCTACACGATAAATATCTTCATCTGTACCAAATGTATACATTTTCTTTGATTCTTTAAAACTAACAAAGGCTAAAAAAGCATATGTTTTATGCTCTTCTTTCATTTCTTGTTGTTTCATCTTTCATCGCCTCCTTTATTTCAAAAACGACTTGGTCCAATAATAAGGCTATATTTACAGGCCTTAATAATGCATCTTCTGCTTCCATCAATGTTCTTAAAATAGCAATCGTATCTATCTTTTTTTGACGCATCTCTTTTATTTTACTTTGATACCAAGGATCTTCACAAAATATTTTTCCATAGCAACAATCTTTAAAGAAGACCAAAAGCATTCTTATAAAATAAAGTGCACCTTGTTTATCCATTTTTTTATGATTTCCCTCTAGTTGTATAACAAACAAAGCCTTCCAAGGAGCTTCTACAAGCTTGTTTATAAATAAACGGAAAAGATAACGAGCATGTTGATAATCATCCGTATCATTTACTTCCTCAATATCTTTCATACTTTGAATTAAATGACTAAGTAAATAAGCATCAATTGGATCTAATATACTTTTATATTTTAGAAAACAATCATTTTGGGTATATGCTTTTAAGGGTAATATTTGACAACGAGATTGAATCGTTGGTAGTACTAAATCTAATTTTTCAGAAAGTAAAATCGCTATGATATCTTTGCTTGGTTCTTCTAAAAACTTCAATAATGAATTAGAAGCTTCTAAAGTTGCATTTTCTATATTTTGAATAATATAAATCTTTTTTCCACCAGTTTCTAGACATGTTTTTGCAAACGCCTGTTGTAATTTTAAAATTTGATCTTTTTTTATCGATCCTTCACTACCATCAATCCATATACAATCGGTATACTCATTATGAGAAATACGTCTACACGTATTACAAGTTGTACATGCAAATGTATCTTCTTGGCATAACAGACTCTGTGCAAAAAAATAAGCAACTTCTTTTAATGCCGAACTTGTTGATCCATGGAAAAGATAAGCATGTGCCAATGTTTGATTTTCCATCGTATTTTTTAATATTTGATAAATAACAGGTTGCTGCTGTTGGAACTCATCTTTTGTCATATTTATTTATAAACTCCCTTAAATCATTTTCTTTTATTTTGAACATTTATTTTAAATGTAATATTCATTTCTAAACTTTGCAATTTTTATTCTATATTACTTATTATA
>CAMWMY010000009.1 GCA_947175465.1 uncultured Erysipelotrichaceae bacterium
ACTTATAAGTTTATTTGTTTTCTTGTATAGAAAATACTCGTCTTTTGATAAGTTATCTTATAAAAGAAAGATAACTAAAAATTGTAGAAATAATTAGACAAAGAAGGATAGCTTTGTTATAATATAAAGGAATACATATCATATAAAATCATGAATATGGCATGATTGTTTCTACCTTAACACCGTAAATGTGAGGACTATGATAGATGATTTTTGGCGTCTATTCATATTTAGAATAGACGTTTTCGCTTTTGAGAGGAGTTTCATGAATGAAAAAGACTACAAGATACCTTTTAATGGTACCGTGTATTGTAATGTTAATCGTATTTTTAATTTTACCATTATTGTCTATTATTATGCCGACAGTATTTAAAGAACAGTTTTCTTTAGATGCTTACATACAATATTTTCAAGATGAATATTATCGACAAATCTTTTTTAGAACTTTAAGAATTGCAGGGCTGTCTGCTATCATTTGTATGATATTAGGAATACCTACTGCTTATTTCATTTCTCGTTGTAAAAAGAAGTGGCGAGGAATATGGGTTGCAATTTCGATTTTTCCTATTTTAACAAATTCAGTTGTACGAAGTTTTGCATGGATTCAAATTTTAGGGAAAGAGGGAATTATTAATAATTTACTTATGCAATTGAATCTTATTGATGAACCGCTAACTTTGTTATATACAGAGTTTTCTATTCTTATTGGGACGATTTATCTATTTTTACCTATTATGATTATTACTCTTGTAGGAGTTATGGAAAATATAGATACCGATCTTATGGAAGCATCGCAAAGTTTAGGAGCTAATCGTTTTCGTTCTTTTTTAAAGGTAATTTTACCTTTAAGTATACCTGGTATTTTGGTAGGAAGTGTTTTAGTGTTTACAGGGGCACTAAGTGCTTATACAACACCACAATTATTAGGAGGGAATAAGAATTTAGTAATGGCGACCTTTATTTATCAAAAAGCAATGAGTGAAGGAGATTGGACAGGAGCTGGCGTAGTTGCTGTCATTATGATTGTGACAACATTAATTGTTATGAAAGGACTTCAATATATAACATCGAAAATAGATAAAAGAGGTGAGACACATGCTTAAAAATAAAGGATTGACTATTTTCTCATGCCTTGTATTTGCTTTTTTGTTTTTACCTTTACTCCTTATGGCAGTTACAGCATTTGGGGAAGCAAGTACGATTACCTTCCCTATTGAAGGCTTTACATTGAAGTGGTTTGGCAATGTTTTTGCTTCTAATGCTTTTATGGAAGCTCTAAAATTAAGTACGGTACTTGCGTTATTAGCAACCTTATTAGGTTTAATTATTGGAATTCCTGCTGCTTATGCACTTGCTCGCTATACAATGAAAGGAAAAGCCTTTTTAAAAGGATTTTTCTTATCACCAACGATTGTTCCAGGAATTGTAGTAGGGTATGCGATTTATCAATTTGTAGTTGTTAGTCTTCGTATGCCTATTTTTGAAAGCTTATTATTAGGACATTTTCTAGTTGTATTACCATATAGTATTCGTATTGTTAGCTCTAGTTTAGAACAGTTTGATTTTTCGATTGAAGAAGTTGCATGGACATTAGGATGCAATAAATGGAAGACATTCTTTAAAATTGTAATTCCTAATATTACATCAGGAATTAGTGCAGCCTTCATGTTATCGTTTATAAACTCGTTTAATAATATTCCTGTTTCTATGTTTTTAAGTGGACCAGGAGTATCAACATTACCAACGGCATTGATGAATCATATTGAATATAATTATGATCCAACTGTTTCAGCAATATCAGTACTATTGATGCTAGCGACGATAGCGATTATGTTTGTTGTAGAAAAGACGCTTGGAATAGCGGCATTTACAAAATAAGAGGAGAGAATTTTTATGGCATTTATACAATTGAAAGATATCGTTGTTCGATATCATCGTAAACAAAATGTTTTAAAAGGTTTACAACTTGATATTCAAAAAGGAGAGTTAGTTTCTTTACTTGGTCCATCTGGTTGTGGGAAGACGACGACTTTAAGAGTTATGGCAGGGTTTATCGAACCACAAGAGGGAGAATTCCATGTGAATGGTAAAGATTTAACAAAAGTTCCTGTTCATAAGCGAAACTTTGGATTAGTGTTTCAAAGTTATGCTTTATTTCCTCATTTAACAGTTGAGGATAATGTTGCGTTTGGGTTGAAACTTCGAAAAATGGCTAAAGAAGAAATTCAAAAGAAAGTACGTAGTATTTTAGAAGTTTGTGATCTAGTTGGTTTAGAAAAACGTTTCCCAAAACAATTATCAGGTGGTCAAAGACAAAGGGTAGCCTTAGCTCGTGCTCTTGTGATTGAACCAGAATTATTGTTGTTAGATGAGCCACTTAGTAATCTTGATGCTAAATTGCGTTTGCACATGCGTGTGGAAATAAAACGTATTCAAAAGAAATTAGGAATTACGACAATCTTTGTTACGCATGATCAAGAAGAGTGTTTCTCAATTTCTGATAAAGTTGCTGTTATGAATGAAGGGGTGATCGAACAATACGATACACCTGAGAAAATTTATACATATCCAAAGACAGAGTTTGTAGCACGATTTATTGGATTTGAAAACTTTATATGTTTCCAAAAACAACAACCACATTGTTATATGGCAGACAATAAAGCATTGTTTATTACTGATATGGACATAGAGCAGACGACATGTAAAGGAACGATACGTCCAGATGATATTTTGATTAAAGAAGATGCAGAAGGGGGTAATGTCGTTACAGGAACGATACAAGTAAGAACATTCTTAGGAAAGAGCTATCAATATGAAGTAAAAACAGATTTAGGTGTACTAGTTGTAAACGCAGCTAGTGAAAGAATTTATGAAACTGGTGAGACATTGCATTTACAATTGCCAGCGAATAAAATTATTTTAGTATAAAAAATGAAAAGGAGAAAAAAGATGAAAAAAATATTTGCTATGGTATTAGTTGCTTCCCTTTTAGTTGCTGGTTGTGGAAAATCAGATGCTGAAAATGGAAAGCGTAAGTTAGTAATTTCTACTTGGGGATTAAGTGAAGATCAATTACAAAAAGAGGTTTATCAACCATTTGAAGAACAATTTAATTGTGAGATTGTTATTGAAAGTGGTACAACTTCACAACGTTATACGAAGCTTGCTAATAACCCTAAAAACTCTATGATTGATGTTATTGAGTTATCACAAGCAGAAGCTGCAAAAGGATATGAAGCAAATTTATTTGAAAAATTAGATTACTCAAAAATCCCAAATGCTTCTCAATTAATTGAAAGTGCTGCTAGTTTAACACAATCAGGGTATGGACCTGCTTATACATTAAATAGTATAGGAATTATTTATAACAAAGAAGCAGTAGGATTTGAAATCAAAGATTGGTCTGATTTATGGAGAGCAGAATTAAAAGGAAAAATTTCTATTCCAGAGATTACATCTACTTTTGGTCCTGCAATGGTTCATGTAGCAAGTGATTACAAAGGAGTAGATATTAAAAGTGATCAAGGAATTGCGGCTTTTGCTGCTTTAGAAGAGTTAAAACCAAATATTGTAAAAACATACTCTAAATCTTCAGATTTAGCAAATATGTTTTCTTCTGGAGAAATCGCCGTTGCTGTTGTTGGAGACTTTGGAGTTCCTGTTGTACAAAAAGTAGATCCACAAGCTACTTATGTTACACCAGAATCAGGAACATATGCGAATTTCAATACAATTGATATTGTAGCTACTTCTCAAAATAAAGACTTGGCTTATGAATACATTAATTGGCGTATGAGTAGTGAAATGCAAGCGAAAAATGCAAATCCTGCTACTTTAAATGAAGCACCAACAAATCAACTTGTAACTTTAAGTGAAGAGTTTGCGAAAAACAAAACATATGGAGAAGTTGCTAAAAAAGCGAAAGCAATTGATTATAGTTTTGTAAATCCTTTAATGTCTCAATGGATTGATAATTGGAACCGTACTATTAATCAATAATCATTATATCCAATGCTTTGTCATTGGATATTTTTTATAAAGGAAGGAGGTAATATATGAAGACATGTATTTATAATGTTATGATTTTAACAATGAATGCGAAACAAGATGTTATAGAGAATGGATATGTTGTTTTTGAAGATGAAAAGATTGTAGAATTAGGCGAAGGAAGTTACACAGGTGTGTGTGATGAAATGATAGATGGGGCAGGCGATATTTTGATGCCTGGAATGATTAATACCCATACGCATACAGGAATGATACCATTTCGATCTTTAGGAGATGATTGTAAAGATCGCTTACGAAGATATTTATTTCCACTAGAATCAGCTTGTATGAATGATTCTCTTGTTTATCATAGTGCAAAGTATGCAATTGCCGAAATGTTATTAGCTGGGGTTACGACCTTTGTTGATATGTATTATTTCGAAGATGAAGTTGCCAAAGCTACAGATGAAATGGGAGCACGTGCTTTCTTAGGGGAAACGATTATTGATTTTGCTACTTGCGATAGTGATTGTGCTTATGGTGGATATGAATATTGTAAATGGTTTATTCCAAAGTGGTTAAATCATCCACGAATTACTCCTTTTCCTGCACCTCATGCAACCAATACCAATAGTGCTGAAATGTTACAAAAAGCAAATGAGCTTGCTCAAAAATATGAGGTTCCTATTTCTTTACATGTTGCGGAGATGGATTATGAAATGCAACATTTTAAAGATACGTATGGAAAGACGCCAATTCAATTTTTAGATGATCTTCAATTATTACATCCTCACTTATTAGCAGCCCATTGTATTCATGTAAATGAAGAAGATCGCATATTGATGCAGAAAAGAAAATGTAGCGTTGCCCATTGTATAGGATCCAATACGAAAGCGGCTAAAGGGGTAGCGCCAGTAAAAGAAATGCTTGCTTTAGGAATTCCTGTAGGGCTTGGTACTGATGGGCCAGCAAGTGGGAATACTCTTGATATCCTGACACAATTTAAGTTATTTGCGAATTTTCATAAATGTGAGCATCGCGATCGTTCTCTTTTTCCTTCGAAAGAAATTGTTGCTCTTGGTACTATACAGGCAGCCAAAACACTACGTCTTGAGAAGGAAATCGGCTCTATTGAGGTTGGAAAAAAAGCTGATCTTGTTTTAATTGAAACTCATTCTGTCAATATGTTTCCTATTTATGATCCTTATGCTGCTCTTGTGTATAGTGCTAATGCATCCAATGTGAAAACTGTATTTGTTGATGGAAAGTGTTTAGTAAAAGATAAGCAATTAGTAAACGATTCGTTAGATGCGTTGCGAAACAATCTAAAAGAGGCAATGCAAACGTTTATACAGAAAGCAACCCATTTTTCTATAGAGGAAGATGGTGCTAAATAAGATTTATATAAAGAAAAAAACTCCTAAATAAGGAGATTTTTTTATAAGAAAATTTCTTTTAGTATTTTATTTAAAACGAACAGCAGTGCCATAAACAATAACTTCTGCAGCACCATTCATAACAGAGCTAGAAGCATAACGAATATTAATAACTGCCTCAGCACCTAAAGCTTTCGCTTCAGTAATCATTCTATTTGTAGCTAATGCACGTGCTTCATTCATCATCTGTGTATAAGAAGTAAGCTCACCACCAACCATATGTTTAAAAGCTTGTGAGATATCTTTTCCTATATGTTTGCTTTGAATAGTACTTCCTTTTACAAGACCTAAAGTTTCTAATTCTTTTCCACTAATAAAATCAGTATTCACTAAAATCATATGTGTTTCTCCTTTTTTTATTTAACATGGTAAGAAAAGCACTTCATGGAGAAAGCTATTTATTATAAAATCAGCTTTCACTTTCTTTTCTTTCTTTTTTATTATATAGCAACAGTATATAAATGACAAGAACAAAAAGAAAAGGATATGTTATAATAAAAATAGTCTTTGTATGAGAAAAAGGGTGTGTATTTATGGATGAAAAATTTGCACAATTAAAGCAGGATATTTTGTCTTGTCGAGAATGTAGAGATCTTTTTCAACACGAACCTTGCCCTATTTTTCAAGGAGGCCCTATGGCGAAAATCGCACAAATATCACAAGCTCCTTCCTTGAAAGTACAAGAAACACAACGACCATTTAATGATGTAAGTGGAAAAAAGCTAAAACAAGAATGGTATCAAATAGAAGATGATGTTTTTTATAATCCTCATTGTTTTTATATTACTTCTATAGGACATTGTTATCCAGGAAAGGGAAAAGGAAGTGGCGATAAATTACCACCAAAACGTTGTGCTGATTTATGGTTAGCGAAAGAATTATCTCTCATCCAAAATGAAATCTATATCATTATTGGAGCACAGGCAGCCAATTATTTATTCCCAAATCAAAATTTTCAAGATTTAATTTTTAAAGATCAAGTTCTTTATGGAAAGCCAGCTTATGTATTACCACATCCATCTCCCTTAAATCGTAGATGGTTTAAACAATATCCTGCATTTGAACAAGAGCGAATCGTAGAAATTCGTCGTATTATTCACAATATATTAGAATTAGATGAGGAATAAATCGCTTTTTCATTGGAATATTAAGAATAAGTTATTTCTAATTATTTAGTAATTGTATAGTCGATAATTAGGAAAAAGATAGGTGGAAAAATTGGAAAGTTCTTCCTATCTTGTGAAAATATTATTATTTATAATAGAAAAACAAGATAGAGTATGGTATGATACAAGTGAGGTGAGTTTCATGAAGTTGATGATGATTGTCGTAAGTGATGAGTATCAAGAGGCAATACTATCGAAGTTAAATGAGCAAGGTCATCGCGCAACACTCATTTCAAGCACCGGAGATTTTTTAAATTATGGAAAATCTACATTATTGTTAGGTGTCCAAGAGCAATATGTAGATGAGGTTATATCTTATATACAAATGCAAACAAAATCTTTTTATGAAGATGAAACAAGCAATGAAGATATGCCTACACAGGTGTATATTATGGATACAAATGTAGCAACTACATCTGTGCAACAAGAGAAATAAAAAAATTCAATTATATATAGATAAAAATTTTAAAATATAAAAAAGAAGGAGGTATATATATGGATGAAAGAGCATTTTTTAAATTAAGTTGTGGATTATATATGGTATCAAGCCAATACAATGGAAAGGCAGCAGGTTGTGTTATTAACACATTCCAACAAGTAACGAATGATCCAATTCAAGTAAGTATTACAATTAACAAAAATAATTATACACAACAAATTATTGATCATTCTCGTTACTTTCATGTAGTGGTATTAGATGAAAGTGCAGATATGGATTTAATTGGTACTTTTGGATTTAAATCAAGTAAAGACATAAATAAATTTGATAATTTTGCTACAGCGAAAGATCAATTTGAAATTCCTTATGTAAATCAAAATGTAGCGGCAGGTTTTACATGTAAGGTAAAACATCAAATTGATGTTGGAACACATATTATTTATATTGCAGAAGTTGTAGAAGCAGATGTTTTAGGAGATACTCCTGTTATGACTTATGCATACTATCACCAAGTTAAAAAAGGTACAACACCAAAGAATGCATCAAGTTTCCAAAAGAATGCATCAACTTCAGGATACCGTTGTACAATCTGTGGATATATTTATGAAGGTGATCCACTTCCTGAGGACTTTATCTGTCCAGTTTGCCAAGCTCCAGCAGTTGTCTTTGAAAAAGTATAATCTCACAAATATAAAATGTTAGTATTCATAATGAAATAAGATAAGACGTATGAACTTTTTATAAAAGAATCATACGTCTTTTTTTGTTTTATAGAGTACAAAATCATGATATGATAAATAGAAAGGGGTGTTAAGTATGTTTATTTATTTTGATGAAGAACAGCAAATATTTCATTTACAAAATGGAAAAATTAGTTATATTATAGGGATAGAAAAAGAAAAGTATTTAATTCATCGCTATTTTGGACCTTGTATTAAGCAGTATCATCAATGCAATGAGTTACAACGCATTGATCGTGGTTTTGCGACAAATCCTATAAGTCATGAAAGAACTTTTTCGCTAAATACACTTCCGCTTGAAACAAGTACGCAAGGGAATTTAGATTATCGAATTAGCAACTATCAATTTCGCAATGAAGAAGGACATCGAGTTACACATTTTCAATATGATCACTTCCATATTTACGAGGGAAAACCAACTTTAAAAGAATTACCTCCTTTGCAAGGAGAGAAAGCACATACCTTATCGATTTCTCTTGTAGATAAGAAACAGTCTTTAGAAATGCTTCTTCACTATACCATTTATGAACAATTTCCTATTATTGTACGTAGTGTGACATATAAAAATCATGGAACACAAAATGTATATTTAGAAAATGCAGGATCGATGTTAGTAGATTTTCCACGCTGTGATTTTGATTTATTAACATTAAATGGTTCTCATACAAATGAAGCAACGATTCATCGACAAAAGTTACATCCAGGGGTTCAAATGATTGGCTCAACAAGAGGAGTGAGTAGCCCACAGCATCATCCTTTTTTAGGGCTTGTGGATAAGTATGCGAATGAACATTATGGAACAGTGTATGGTTTTCATTTTATTTATAGTGGAAATTTTATTGCTCAAGTAGAAGTAGAACAGTATGGAAGTACTCGTGTACAAATGGGAATTCATCCTGATACTTTTGAATGGAAACTTTCTGCTGGAACTTCTTTTCAAACACCAGAAGTTGTTTTAAACTTTAGTGATCAAGGATTCCAACAATTATCGCAAACTTTTCATGCTTTTTATCAATCTCAGCTTATTCCTAAACAGTGGCAAAAGAAAGAGAGACCGATTTTATTAAATTCATGGGAAGGAAATTACTTTCAGTTTACAGAAGAAGATTTGCATAAGCAAATTGATTTAGCAAAAGAATTAGGCATTGAATTATTTGTCTTAGATGATGGATGGTTTGGAAAAAGAAATGATGATACAACATCCTTAGGAGATTGGTTTGTAAATACAGATAAATTACCACAAGGAATTGAGGGAATTGCCGATTATCTACATCAACGTGATATGCTTTTTGGTTTATGGTTTGAGCCAGAAATGATTTCGATAGAAAGCGAGCTTTTTAAACAGCATCCCAACTGGTGCTTACAAGTTCCTCATTATGAACCTACACAAGGACGCCAACAATTAGTTTTAAATTTAAGTTTGTTAGAAGTGCAAGAATATCTTATTGAGATGTTAAGTCGCTATTTATCTTCTGGAAAAATTGATTATGTAAAATGGGATATGAACCGTCATCTAAGTGATGTGGGAAGTTTTGCCTTACCACATGATCAACAAAAAGAAGTGAGCCATCGCTATGTTTTAGGGTTATATCGTATATTATCTGAGGTTACAACTCGCTTCCCTAATGTTTTATTTGAAAACTGTTCGAGTGGTGGTGGACGATTTGATCCAGGAATGATGGTTTATATGGCACAAACATGGACGAGTGATAACACAGATGCTCTTTGTCGTTCTAAAATTCAATATGGATATAGTTTCCTTTATCCACCGATTATGATGGGAGCTCATGTTTCAGAAAGTCCTAATCATCAAGTAGGAAGAAAAACACCTTTCCATAGTCGCTTTTTAATTGCGATGAGTGGAAATTTTGGTTATGAATTAGCAATCGAAAAATTACCTAGTGACTTATTAGCACAGATAAAAGAGCAAGTTTTATTTTATAAGAAACATCGTTCTTTAATCCAATTTGGAAAATTTTATCGCATAAAAGAAATTGATGATTTTTATGCGACAGCTTGGTTATTTAAAAATGATGAGGAAGCACTTCTTGTTTATTCTCATGGCTTAGCACGTCCAGCGCAAGCGGTTCAGTATATCAAAACGATGTATTTAGATAATGAGGCTTTGTATGAAGATAGTGAAGATAAAAAAATATATAGCGGTAGTGAATTAAATTATGCTGGTATTTTAGTTCCCCGTATAAAAGAAGATTTTAAGTGCTTTTATAAATATTGGAAAAAAGTTTCTTAACATAAAAAAGCAGATAAATGATAATATCTGCTTTTTTGCTATTTTACTTTTATGGTATATACTTCTTTCATTGTATGTGGTATTTGTGAGAATGTAAATATTGCTTCTTGTATAAGCTAGTACGTTAGTATTATAATAGCTAATTAAGAAGTTCCTATTGTAAAACAGGCTTGTTTGCTAGTATTCCATTGTATAGAGTATCAAGGATGTAGTTATTATATCATTTTTTATCTGAATTATTATTAACAATTCTATCAGTAGTGACTATATAAATGACAATAAAGAAAAACAAGTAGTTTATGCTCTTTTTCCGTCTATGATGTCATGTATCTTGATATATTCATATAATCTCCATATTATAGCAGTGAAAGGAAGATAGTTATGAACAAAATATTTATAGGAAAAAAGGTTTCTAGGAAGAAACTGTTTATTACATTTTTAATTACAATCTTTATCTCAGCATTATTTAGTAATTTCTTAACAATTATATTTAATAGACAAGATTTATTTTTAGTTTTATTTATATTTTTCTTAGTTGTAATTTTTTTGATATACATACCTATTGTTAGTGCTTCTTGCAAATACTGGTATTTAGAAGATAAGAAACTTGTTTTTTTAGAAGTTAGCAGATATATAGATGAGTTGCATTATGCATTTGATATTATATTAGGAAAAGAAACCAATTTTACTTTTGAATTAAATCTAAATGAAATAAAAGCAATTAATGTATATTGGTCAACACAACTGTATATTTGGAGTACAAAGAATTACAATATTATGTTAGGAATTGAAAGTAATGACGGTAGTTTTCTAACATTTGAAGCTTTAACAGGGGATACTAAAGATTTTATAAAAGCTATGAATTATTTAAGTGTAGCTAAAAAAATAAAAATTAATGATCCATACCGTTTATTAGATGCGATGAGAAAAGATAAAAATTTATATACGTATATTGATGGGGTATGTAATTGCGAAAAAGGGGAATAAGTGCATGGTAAAAGTAAAATGTTTTGTAAAAGATGAAAAAAGTGCATATATAATAAATGAATTTTTGAACATTAACTTTCCTGAGTATATTACAAATAATTTTAATATGGTGGATAGCAAGGATATATTTTTATTTTTTGTAGAAGTGAATAATATTTTTGATCTAAAAAATTTTGTGAAATTACATGATGAATGTCTAAAACAAACTTCAGAGAGTAATATTATTTTTATTAGTAATGATGATATGATGATTTTTGATTTATTAGTGTATAAGCCGTTATATTTTATAAGAGCTTCGAAACTACAAGAAGATCTTCTTAAAATGAAAATAGTTTTAAAAGAAAATCTGAAAACTTCTAACACTGTTACTATAAAGTCAGGTACAGCAATTATTAGGTTGAATTTAAAAAATGTGTATTATATTGAATCGCTAGGTCATTATTTAATCATTCATACTCAATCCGGAAAGTATAAAATTCGAGAAAAATTAGTTGATTTTATAAACAGAATGAATAGCCTAATCTTTGTTAGAACCCATAAATCATATGCAATTAATATAAACTTTATAGATAAACTTTTTAGTAGCTATATCTTATTAAAAAGTTGTGATAAGATACCTATAGGGAGAAATTTTAAGAAAAATGTTCAAGAGATACTAAAAATCATTGACTAAAATCAGTATAAATAAATCTAACTAAACTATATCTTTATAAAAAGATGTGACTTTATTTTGTATAAAAATAATCATTTATATTAATAACAAGACATCTATCAATTTAAAATCATCATTCTCTATAAAAAGATATATTTTTATAAATATTGAAAAAATTTCTTAATATAAAAAAGCAGATATTATCATTTATCTGCTTTTTTGCTATTTTACCCTTACAGCATATGCTTCATAAGGAAGTAAAGTATCATTAATTTCTTTATCATAGTTATGAATATATACTTCTTTTATTGTATATGGTGTTTGTGATAATGCAAATGTTGCTTCTTGTGATGAGAAATTAACAACAACAAGAATTTCAGTATTTCCATAACTTCTTGTATAAGCTAGTACATTAGCGTGAGAAGTAGGGAATGTTTGAAAGCTACCTTCTATTAAAATAGGCAATTCTTTTCGTAGCTTAATAAGTTTTTGATACGTATAAAACAATGAATTCGAATCTTTTAAGGCCGCTTCTACATTAATTTCACTAGCATCACCAACAGCTAACCATGGCGTCCCTGTTGTAAAGCCAGCTTGCTTACTAGCATCCCATTGCATAGGATGACGAGCATTATCACGCCCTTTTGCGTTGATGGAAGCAATAATATCTTCTTTAGCATAGCCTTCTTTTAATCGCTGTGCATACATTCGTCTACTTTCAATATCATCTACTTCGTCAATACTATGGATAGGATAATTAATCATCCCAATTTCTTCTCCTTGATACACATAAGGAGTTCCTTGAAGAAAGAATAAATAAATAGCTAACATCTTTCCACTAACGACACGATATTCACGATCATTTCCCCAACGAGAAATAATACGAGGTAAATCATGATTGTTCCAGAAAAGAGAATTCCAACCTTTATTGGCAAGTTCGATTTGCCATTTTGCAAATACTTGATGCAATTCTTGAGGATCTAATTTTTTTAAATCCCATTTTCGCTTACCGGGCTGTTTATCAAGATTAATGTGTTCAAATTGAAAAACCATTGATAACTCTTTTCGCTGAACATCAGAGTAAAGTTGAGCAATTTCAGGAGTAGCTCCCCATGTTTCTCCTACGGTTACAAGATCATAAGGGCCAAAGGTATGCTGGTTCATCTCTTGTAAAAAAGTATGTAATTTAGGACCATTTTTGGTAATGAGAGCATCTGGCTCTTTTCCAATAAGATCAATAACATCTAAGCGAAAACCACCAATTCCTTTTTGGATCCAATAATTCATCATACGATAAATCTCTTTACGTAAAGTAGGATTTTCCCAATTTAAATCTGGTTGTTCTTTAGCATGAAGATGGAAGTAATATTTATTAAGCTCTGGCACAAAAGTCCAAGCAGAACCTCCAAAATTAGAAGTTAACGCATTGGGAGGTTCTTGAGCATGACCTTTTCTCCATACATAAAAATCATGATATTTACTATTAACATCTTGTTTCGCTGCTTGAAACCATGGATGCATTGATGAAGTATGATTGACCACTAAGTCCATAATAATTTTAATATTGCGCTTCTTAGCTTCTAAAATTAAGCGATCCATATCTTCCATTGTTCCATATTCTTCTCCAATGGCTTCATAATCACTAATATCATAACCATTGTCTTCATTTGGAGAAGGATACACAGGACTTAGCCAAATGGCATCAATTCCTAAAAGAGCTAAATAATCTAAACGTTGAATAATCCCTGGAAGATCACCAATACCATCTCCATTACTATCTTGAAAACTACGTGGATAAATTTGATAGATAGTGGCTTTTTTCCACCAATTTGTTTTTTCTTCCATTTGTTATCTTTCCGTTACTACTTGTGTATCTTCATCTTCTTTGAAGATATCCATGTGGCGTTTTCCATAAATATAAGTGGTAATAAATCCTACACAAATACTAATGATAATACCAATGATAAAGTAAAGAATTGAATTTGGAGCGATAGAGATAAATCCAATAACACTTGCAGGTCCCATAGCTACGGATAATACATGGAAAGCTCCGATGAAAACACAGGCAACTGCAGAAGCAATCATTCCACAAATAAAAGGGAATTTAAGTTTAAGGTTAACTCCAAAAATAGCAGGTTCTGTAATTCCAAGCATTGCAGATACACTTGCAGAAGTAGCTAAACTTTTTTGTTTTTTATTTTTTGTCAATAACATAATAGCAAGGGTAGCAGCTCCTTGTCCTACATTTGCCATAGAAGCAACAGGGAAAATAAACGAACCACCTGTTCTAGCAATATCAGCTAATAATGTTGTTTCAATAGCTGGGAAACTTTGGTGAAGTCCTGTAATAACAATAGGGGAATAAAATAAACCAAGAACTCCTAAACCAATAGCACCTGTAGTATTGTATAGCCATGCTAAACTATCAGTTAAACCATCAGATACAATTCTCATGAAAGGACCTACGATAGTAAACGTTAAAAATCCTGTAATGATAATAGATAACATTGGTGTAAACGTAAAATCAAAGGCATTTGGAATACGTTTATGAAAGAATTTCTCTAAGGTTGCTAAAATAAAAGCGACTACTAATACTGGAAGAACAGATCCCTGATATCCAGCTTGGGCAATTGATAACCCAAAAATATTCCAATAAGGCATACTACCATCAGCAATCGCATTGGCAACACCATATCCATTAATTAAATCAGGCATTACCATTGCCATACCCATAGCAGCTCCTAAATAAGGATTTCCTCCAAAACGTTTTGTTGCTGAAAATCCAATAAGAATAGGTAAAAAGGCAAAAGGCGCAGAAGCTAATAAATTAATAATGCTTGCGACATCCTTAATATTTGGAAACATTTCCACAACAGATTGAGGTCCAAATAAGTTTTGTGCTGTTAATACATTATTAAGTGCCATCAATAAACCACCAGCTACAAGCGCCGGAACGATTGGTACGAAAATATCAGATAGAACTTTAATAAAGGCCATCACAGGATTTTTCTTTTTCCCTTGTGTTGCAGCAGCTTTTACATCTGCTGTAGATACTTCTTGAATATTTGTAAGCTTAATCAATTCTGCATAAACATTATTGACATCCCCTGCACCAATAATGATTTGAAATTGATCATTTGCTTCAAATGTACCTTTAATTGCTTCATGTTGATCTAAAGCTTTTTGATTTACTTTGCTTTTGTCTTTCAATACTAAGCGAAGACGTGTTGCACAGTGAGCAGCAGTTTGAATATTGTCTTTTCCAAGTGCTTGATTAATATCCTGTGCGACTTTTTTGTGATCCATAAATTTTCCTCCTCATCATATT